>CAZGYJ010000140.1:0-7731 GCA_964530345.1 uncultured Methylomonas sp. | reverse complement strand
GGGTCAGTACTGGTTTTTTCAAGTGCGATCAGTTTCGCCCTGTTTCTGATTGGCAGCGGGGTGATGATTAAACGCATGGGATCGGCGCGATTTACAGCTTTGTCCATGTCCACAGCATGTCTGGTAACATTGGCCCATTTTGGTATCAATCATGAATTGAAAGCTCTTGATTTGCCAAAGGAAATTTATGCACTGGGTATATTGATGGCGGTTTTTTCAACTATTCTTCCTGCTTTTTTAATGAATGCCGGAATTAGACGGATTGGTTCGGGTACTGCTTCAATTATCAGTTCAACCGGGCCGATTGGAACTTTATTTCTTGCATGGTTTTTTTTACAGGAAACGGTTTCCTGGATACAGATTACTGGTACCTTTTTGGTGTTGACTGGGGTTTATATTGCCAGCCAGGCAAGATCATAATTGTATTGATTTTTAACGAAAATATTGTATTATTACATCGTAATAAACTTATTTTTTGTGTGGCTTTTGAAGACGATTATTCACTGCTGCTTTTTTCCTGTCAGGCGTGCTTTGATTGTTCAGGAAATTGTTTGTGGGATTGATGCTTTTTTCAATAGCCATGATTTTTCCCTTTCTTCAAAACGGACAATTTTGATGCAAAAACTTAACAATTCAGAAAGTCAATCAAAACGATGGCTTGTAGCAATCGCTGTGTTGTCTTTACCTCTAACAATTAATGCCGCAGAAATTGATAAATCCATCGAAAATGCACTGAAGTTTGGTCAGGACGATGGTAGATACGGCCAGATCAAATTTAATCTGCGTTATCGATATGAATATGCTGATACTAAAGGCACCGCACCACTTCCTGCCCATGCCAATACTTTCAGATTACGGCTAGGTTATTTAACCCCTGAACTTTTTGGTTTTCAAGGGTTTGCCGAATATGAAACGCTGTATGCTGCGCAGAATGATTACAATGGTATTACTAGTGGCGATAAGCGATTTCATGTTATTGCAGATCCAGCAGACAGACATGATTTAAACCAGTTATGGATTACTTATAATGGAATTCCGGATACAGTCATCAAGGGTGGTCGACAACGTATAGTGTTAGATGACTCGCGTTTTATTGGTAATGTCGGGTGGCGGCAAATGGAGCAGACTTATGATGCTGTGATGGTCACCAATAAGTCAATTCCGAATTTGACTATCATTGGCGGATATATCGGCCGGATAAAAAATATTGTTTCCCGTCTGGATAATATTGAAGCGCCGTTTGTTAATGTTAAATACAAATTTGGTGATCTTGGTACTGCAACAGGGTATGGCTATTGGCAAAAATTTGTTGATGATAAGTCAAATTTTGGCAAGTCAAACCGAACTTTTGGTATTGCGCTGAATGGCTCGCCAAAATTGAATGAAGACGTCAGGCTTCATTACACTGCTGAATACAGTTTCCAGGAGGATCATGGCAATAACCCGGTTAGTTATGAAGTACATCGTTATAATTTAATGGCAGGCGTGACTGCATTCGGCGTGACTGCCAAAGCCAATGTTGAAAGTCTCGGCAGTGATGGAAACAGAAAAGCGTTCATTACTCCGTTGGGAACCAATCACAAATTTCAGGGTTGGGCAGACCGTTTTCTAGTCACACCAGCCATTGGTCTGCGTGATATTAACTTTTCCCTGGGCGGCAAATTAATGGGCACCACACTAACTTTTGTTTACCATAATTTTCAGGATGATGGTGGAGATGTCGATTTTGGTAATGAATATGATTTTTATATCAAAAAGAAATTTGGCGAACATTACAAGGTAATGGCAAGTTACGCCTATTACGTTGGTGATGACAATGCACCTGGCGGTTTCAAAAATGATACCCAGAAAATTTGGGTTGGTGGCGGCATAGAATTTTAATTTTTTTGGTTTAGGTTTCTATGCCGAGAAGGGGGCAATATTTTTGCCCCTTTTTTAAATCCGAATCCGTGACTTCACTATGAATAATATGCCCAGTTATTTACCGGTTTGATAATTTGATTTTTTAATTCTAAATAAACTCATCAAAGCAACCCCCATTAACCATAAAGATGCTGGAAGCGGAACTGTGGTAATGGCCGGTAAGCCGGCAGCAATTGCCAGAGGAGAGGCAGGAATGGGAGGATCGCCAATTCTGAAACCACCCAAACTATATTCAATTTTAAACGGTGCTTTCACTGAATTTATTATTGAGCTTGAATAGGTGAATCCACTGAGTGAGGTATCAAGTGGGAGTTCATTTCCTGGCGAAGTACTCCAATGAAGTACACCAGCATTATTGCCTAAATTAAACAGGTCATTATTATTTTCAATAGAAAAAGACCAACCGGTCGGTGAGCTTATGTTGGTTATCCCTGCGTCAGAAAAATAGGGTATATAAAAGTTGTTTGTCATATTAAGATCAGAAATGGGTATACCTCCAATTGTATCCGAACAAAATCCAAAGCAACTAGTTTTTATTTCATAGTTATATTCAGTTGTACTTGCGTTGATATCCTCGGCTGTTACATTGAAACCGACAAATGCGTGAGCTGTATTGATTGAAAACAATACAGTTGTGATTACTGATGTAAATATACAAAGTTTTTTCATGAATTAGGTATTCCTACGGTCTTATTAATAATAACAGATTGATATTATAGCATATTTTCTGATCAAGTTGATCCATTATGAGTGTCCAGAAAAATGTTATGAGGATTCAGGTTAAATTACTAGTACTAGACTATTTTTGAACGACAAGTCACGAAAGACCAAAGTGTCATTCGTAAAAAATAAAGCTTGTATCGTCACCTTGAAAACTATTAGAGTGTAGAACACGACATTATTTCTTACTTTAGATATGTGAAATTTCACGGCTTGCTGGGGTTGGCTAAATCAGCCATAATCGTAGCGAGAGTTGCTTTTTCTTTTTTATCATAGGAGATTTCAATGTCAATAAATAATAAAACCGGAATTGGAGGGGCATTCGTTTTAGGTTTGTTTGTTTTCCTGGGATTGACTTCTTTGGGCTATCTCCTAGGTCATTCTGCTATAAAATTTAAGGAATATGAGAGAACAGTAACGGTTAAAGGACTTTCTGAAAGGGAGTTTTTAGCGGATATCGTGATTTGGCCCATTCAGTTTAACGTGGCAGCAAATGACCTTGAAGTACTATATAATTTAATTGATTCCAACACTAAAAAAATACAAACTTTTCTTGAAGAAAAAGGAATCAGTAAAGAAGAAATAAGCTATACACCCCCCTCCATAACCGATAAGCTCGCACAACAATACGCAAATCAGGCCAAAGCTGAGTTTCGTTATACTGCTTTCCAGGTTGTTACCGTTTATTCCAAAAATATCAAGACTGTCAGGAATGTGATGGGGAAACTGTCAGAATTGGGAAAAAAAGGCATTGTTATAACGGGCGGTAATTATGAAACGCAAACAGAATACTTGTTTACCCGCCTCAATGAAGTGAAGCCAGAAATGATAGAAGAGGCGACAAGAAAGGCGAGAGAAGTAGCAATCAAATTTGCCACTGATTCGAACAGTCAATTAGGTAAAATCAAAAAAGCTTCACAAGGCCAATTCAGTATCAATGTGCGTGATAAAAATAATCCGCATATCAAGAAAGTAAGGGTTGTTTCTACTGTGGTGTACTATTTGTCTGATTAGAAAAAGGTAAAAACAGCCGTTTCAGTTTGCTGTGATGCTTAAAATGAAATCTAGGTAGCAACAGCTGTAAGGTCATTGGTTAAGACAGGTTTGATATATCGGCATTCTTATGGTGGAAAGAACTTTCCCCTTACGACTGATTTTTTGTAATCAACGGTTGATTACAAAAAACCTTTATAAGTGAATTTTCCACATATTTATTATTGAATTCTTAACATCATTTTTTTCATATTCAGCGTAAATTTGCTTTGACCTTGAAAAAAGGTTAAGAACGCGCACGGAATAAGTTGCGCTGTATTTTTATTCGTATTCAAGGCGTAGAAATAGGCGCATAGTCAGCTATAAAACTATTTTTACAATGTAGAAAGCGGATAAAAAGACAAGCCAGTTGTTTAATTTTTTTCATGCACGTTCCTTTGTAAGTTTCCGATCAAATTTGAGGAGAATGATGATGAAAATAAGATATTTGTTGATTGTTTTGTGTTTGAGTTTAATCGGCCCATTAGTGTTTGGCTCCGGTTCAGCAATGGCAAGTTGTATTTTTCCTGAAGAGCCTGGTACTTGGGTCAATGTGGATGCAAACACAAATTCTATTACTAAAGCGAAGGTGCGTTTTCAATGCCAGGATTTAGTCATCAATGGAGAATTATATCCCCCAGGTTTTCCATATTATGTTCATTTATATGGAAAATGTCATCCTACTGATTGTGACTGGGGAGAGGTTGGTGCGACACGTAAAAACAATGGCTGGCTTTATACTACCTACAATCATGGCTTTGCAAAACGATACGTTTGGGTAAAAGCCTATCCTGGCACAAATTTTTTTACTGATCGGCTTAGAGTTTATATCTGGACTGATTTTACCGATCCAAAGCGTAAGGATTATGCCAGCGACGAGTGGTTTAAAAGACAATTTGTATTTCCATCGTTTCCAATTTTGAAAAATTCATTAGGATAACCTGGTTAGATTAATCATGCGTCAGAGCAAAAATATTTGTTCTGACGCTCTGAATCACTGCCAATAAGTTAAACACAGTGTAGGTTGGGTTAGCGGTAGCGTAACCCGACAAAATTTAGAAAATGGTCGATTACTACCGCTCAGCTACCCTACGAAATTACAAATGCTCTTAACTTAATGGCAGTGAAGTTCTGAATCGGTTGTTTTGAAGGGGAGGTTGAAATGCTTAATCGAGGTCTAATGATTTCTTTGATAATTCTTGTATCCGCAACAAGCTATGCTTTATTTAAAGTTTTCGTAATAAATTCAGATTTTTCAAACTATCAAACATCAGGTGTAAACATTCTTGCGCAAAACCGGATAAAACAATTACAAGATCAAGTCGCCCAGTTAAGTAAGATAGTTAATCAACAGCAGATGGATTATCAGAAGTTAAAGTCAGAAATTAATAAATTAAGCTCGTCAGTTAATCAAAAGGGCAATGTAAATAACGAGGTTGGCTTGGTTTCCTCAAAGCAAAAAAAATATGGGATAACGAAAGAAGAATTTCATAATATGTTTTTGAGTATGCTCGAAGAAACGTTAGTTCAACAAAATGAAGTGAGTATTAACCAGCAACAGGAACTGGATGAATTAAAAAAAGCAGCCTTGACTGAGCCAGAGCAGGTTAAGCATTATGAAATTGATCGTCTGGCTGAAAAACTTCATTTAAGCGAAGTGCAAAAAGATAATCTGCAACAAATGATTGAAGATTATACAAAAAAACAAATGGAATCGAACCAGCAGATCGCAATGGACTTTGAAGGGAATGACGCTGAAGATATCGAGAACCGAATTGCGCGAAAGTTAAATCAAGAGACAGAATTAACCCTTCAGTTTGAAGAAGATTTAATGTCAATACTGGATGACAACCAGGTTCGAGTTTATCGGACACTTCCACTAAATGAGCGAAAGATTCTAGGGAATCGGTTTTTCAGCCAGTCAGATTTTGAACCGTTTTAAGGAGCCTACCAGCCAATTAAAACTAGTGACTTGGTGCGATCAATAGCGGAACTATTGTACAATTTCGCCATGCCGAAATATAAAATTGCTCCTGTATCAAGTAAATATTTACCTCCTGGAATTCCCTTTATCGTTGTTAATGAAGCCGCTGAGCGTTTCAGCTACTATGGAATGCGGGCAATTCTTGTGGTTTTTATGACCCAGTATTTGATGAATAGTAGCGGACAACTGGATGTCATGTCAGAAAATGAGGCTCAAGGCTATTTTCATCTGTTTGTATCAGCCGTTTACTTTATGCCCATTTTTGGCGCGTTACTTGCTGATGGCCTGCTTGGAAAATATCGTACTATTATTTTATTATCACTGGTTTATTGTCTGGGGCATTTTGCGCTGGCGCTGGATGATACACGGATGGGCTTGTTGCTGGGGCAAGGTTTGATTGCCATTGGCGCGGGTGGAATCAAGCCCTGCGTTTCTTCTCATGTTGGCGATCAATTTAGTGTGTCCAACAAACATTTAATCAGCAGAGTGTTTGGCTGGTTTTACTTTTCCATCAATCTTGGCGCTTTTGCTGCCATGCTGATCATACCCTGGCTGCTTGAAAAATATGGATCTTCCGTTGCTTTTGCAGTGCCGGGAGTATTAATGTTATTAGCGACCATTGCCTTTTGGTCTGGGCGTTACCGTTTTGTTCATATTCCGCCTTCAGGGAAAAATTTTGTAAATGAGATTTTCAGCAAGCTAGGGCTAAAAACATTAGGTAAACTGGCTTCCATTTATGTTTTTATTGCCATGTTTTGGGCATTATTTGAGCAGACTGGCTCATCATGGGTTTTACAGGCACAGAAAATGGATAGAAACCTGTTTGGCTATGAAATCTTGCCTTCCCAGATTCAAGCTGCCAATCCATTGTTGATTATGCTGTTGGTACCCGTGTTTTCTTATGTAATTTATCCGCTGTTGGAAAATTTTTTTCGATTGACTTCAATAAAAAAAATGGCAATTGGATTGTTTCTTACTGCTGTCGCTTTTGCCGTCCCAGCCTGGTTACAAATGCAGCTGGATCAGGGGTTGAAGCCTCATATTAGCTGGCAGTTACTTGCTTATGTACTGTTAACTTCAGCGGAAGTAATGGTATCAATTACCTGTCTGGAGTTTTCCTATACCCAGGCGCCAAAATCCATGAAATCATTCATTATGGCTTTTTATTTTATGTCGGTTGCCGTAGGAAATTTGTTTACCAGTGCCGTCAATTTTTTCATCGAAAATCCTGATGGCAGCAGTAAATTGGCTGGAGCCAGTTATTTCTGGTTTTTTACCGGATTAATGTTAATTACAGCGATATTATTTTTGCTGGCTATTCGTCATTATCAGGAAAAAACCTATCTGCAGGATGAAAAACCCTTATAACACTCTATACTTCTGTTATTACAAGAATTTTTAGAGGTTGCTATGAAATTGATAGTGCTAATTTGTGGTTTTTTGCTGACTGGATTTGTGCAAGCTGGTATTTATAAATGTGTTAATAGTGAAGGAAAAAAGAGTTATCAAAATTCTCCCTGTCAGAGTAATAGTAATGCTGCTGAATTGAATTTAGCCACAGGAGGTTCGGTTGCGATAGATGAGAAGAAACAAAAAGAGCTGTTGTTGAAGCAGCGACAAGCTGAAGAACAGGCCCGACTGGAGGAAGAAAAACACAAACTGCAGCAATTAAAGCAACAGCGGATAGCCGCGACCGAAGCTGAGAACAAAAAAAATCTGGAAATCATCAAAAATAATCCTGGCAAATTTACCGCGTTTGCAATCCCACCTTATACCCTTGAAGACCACCCACCCTTAGTCGATGATTTTATTGAGCGATTACCCGAAATACAGAAATTTCGTAGATTAGCAGCAAAAAAAGCATTATTCTCAGGAAAATGTGATCGCGTGGAAGCCTCGGAACTGAATCTCAAAAGTACTAAAAAAAGTCTGGTTTTTTTGGTTGAATGCAGCAATACACAGCGAATTTACTTTAATGAAGCGGAATTAAGTGATATTTGACGTAATAATACTAGTTGTTGAGTGGTTGAGATGCATTAACATCATTTCTAACAACTTGGTTTTATTGTAAA
>CAZGYJ010000139.1:0-7775 GCA_964530345.1 uncultured Methylomonas sp. | reverse complement strand
TCAACCTATGGAGCGGTTCAAAACCGATTTGACGCAGTGATTTCCAACTTGCAGAATTATTCTGAAAATCTTTCGGCTGGTAGAAGTCGAATTCAGGATGCAGATTTTGCAGCAGAAACATCGAAACTGACTAGAGCGCAAATTCTGTCACAAGCAGGAACTACGATTGTTGCCCAGGCAAATCAGTTGCCGCAATCAGCCTTGTCATTGTTGCGTTAATGATGATTAACAGAAACCTGATTGGTTTCTATGTATATTTAATTGTAATGCAATGGTGAGTGTGATGGCGAGTGAAATAACGAGTACACAAACTGCTTCGCCGGTAAAGATTCAACAAAGATTTAATCTTGATCGGGTTGTTAGTCAGCCCGATATGAGGCCAAAAACATCAGCGATTGAGTTTTCAAATTCTGTCATGGGCAAAAAAGGTCTTAGCAAGATTGAAGGTCAGCCCGCTGAAGAAAAAAAACTGGCTTCAGAGCTTTTAGATGCAAAGACTAAAGAAGCAGAAAATAAAGAATTAGATAAAAAAATAGCACAATTAAATGATTATACCCAGAAGATTAATAGGGAAATTCGGTTTAGTGTCGATGAAGAAACAGATCGAACTGTGATTAAAGTCATCGATTCAGAAACCGATGAAGTGATCAGGCAGATACCGTCCGAAGAGATACTGAGAATTGCTGAATCATTGGAAAAATTTTCTGGAATTTTGCTCCAAGAGCAGGCGTAAAAGAAAATGAGAGGCTGATAAATGGCTGGCATACAAGCACCGGGTATTGGTTCTGGATTAGATATTAATGGTATCGTTACCAAGTTAATGGAACTGGAGCGTCAGCCAATCAGGCAACTGGATAGAAAAGAATCAACCATTAATAATCAAATCAGTGCTTATGGGCAATTAAAAAGTAAAGTTGCTGATTTTCAGACAGCGATGGCGAATTTGGGGACTGCTGATAAATTCAAAATTTATGCAGCTAATTCAACTGATGAAGAAATTCTTGGCATTACGGCATCGAAAGATGCTGCGAAAGGTGTTTTTTCTGTTGAAGTAAAACGCATCGCCGAAAATCACAAACTTGCTTCTGAAGCTCAGGTCGATGCGGATACCACTCGGTATGGTTCAGCTACTCCGATGACTATTCAGGTAGGTGATGATTCTTTTGAAGTTGCTGTTGATGGCAAGACCTTGCAGGAAATCAGAGATGAAATTAATAAAGCTACTGATAATAAAGGGGTCACTGCTTCGATTTTACATGATGATCAAGGATATCGGTTGCTGTTAACAGGAAATGAAACCGGCAGCAAAAACTTTGTTCAATTAAACAATGCGCCGTTTGCAATGAACACAATTAATGAAGATCGTGACGGCAATAGCACCTTTGAAGCAACCGATCTTGATGCTGTCATGTTGTTTGAAAATAATTTTACTGTCACCCGCTCTTCCAATTCGGTAAGTGATTTGATTGACGGGGTAACTTTGGATATTAAAAAACCTGGATCAGTGGTTATTGATATTAATCGGGATGATGAAGCGATTAAAGAAAATGTCCAAGCGTTTGCTGATGCTTTTAATGCGTTAAAAGATGAAATTAAAAATCAACGACAAGGGCAACTTGAAGCGGACAGTACACTCAGTAGTATTGAGTCTCGTTTATTGGGTGTTTTAAATTCGGGAAACGCAATTACTGATTCCAGTTTCAAATTTATGTCCGAGGTAGGGTTAGCTGTTGACAAAGAAGGAAAAATGAAGCTGGATAGTAATTTGTTTACCAAACAAATGAATGCAGATTTTTCATCGGTCGTAAACCTATTTTCGGTAAAAGATGAAGGTTTTGCATCGCGCTTGGAATCCGTTGCAAAATCAATTTTAGACTCTGATGGTTTGATCGATGGACGGGAAGATGGCTTGAAAAAAAGGCTTGATAGAATTAGTGATCGAAAAATTCAAATGGAAGCAAGGTTGGTTAATACTGAAAGGAGGCTAAGAAAACAATTTGCTGCAATGGATTCATTTGTTGCTCAAATGAATTCAACGGGTTCTTATTTAACCCAGCAACTTTCATCGATTAGCAGTATTCGCTAATGATAATTTAAAGAGGTATTAATATGGTAGCTTTAAGTAGTGCAATTGAGTCCTATAGTAAACATGCTGTTGCTTCCGAAGCAATAGAGGCTTCTCCACATCGGATTATTCAAATGTTAATGGATGGTTTTATGGAAAGAGTGGCTTATGCAAAAGGGCATATTGAAAGAGGTGATCTACCGGGAAAAAGTAAATATATTAGTAAAGCAATAGGAATTGTCAATGGTTTGAGAAGTTGTTTGGACATGGAAAAAGGGGATGAGATTGCGCGAAATTTGAATGATTTATATGATTATATGAATCGTCGATTGATCGAAGCAAATTCGAATAACGATGCTGCAATTCTATCGGAAGTTCAATCTTTGATGGCAGAAGTTAAGCAAGGCTGGGATGCTATCCCTGAAGAATATAAATATCATCAAAAAATAGGATAAATTCGTGAGTCAGGAAACCTTTAATCAGATATTGGAATTAACTGACCAAATGTTAAACAGTGCAAAGGGAGCACGATGGGATGATTTATTTACTCTCGAAAAAAACCGGGATGGTTTAATTAAGAAATACTTTGTTGATACTCTGCTTAAAGATGAAGGTTTAGCTGATGCTGTTCGTCAGGTGTTGAACAAAGACCAGCAAATTCAAAATGCAGTGCGCCAGGAACGTGATCGTCTGGCGCAGGAATTAAAAAGAGTAACTCAAGGAAAAAATGCCGTAAAAAGCTATGCCGATGCGAGTTAATGTATTAGCGTAAAATAAATTCATAAACCAGCTTACTGCCAAAGTAGGCCAGCAGTAGCGCTGCAAATCCAAGTAATGTCCACCTTATTGCCGTTTGTCCTCGCCAGCCATAAAGAGATCGGCCAGCGAGTAATCCAGAAAAGATAATCCAGGCCAGGATTGAGAGTATGGTTTTGTGGCCCAGGTGTTGAGCAAACAAATCTTCGACAAAAAGAAAACCACTCACCAATGATATCGTCAAAAAGGTTAGCCCCGTAGCAATCATTTGAAATAATAATGACTCCATGGTTTGCAATGATGGCAGGGACAGGACAAACCACTTTGGTTGATGCTTTTTGAGTTGGTGATCTTGAAAAGCCAAAAGCAATGCCTGAAATGCTGCAATATTTAACAAACTGAAAGCAATAATTGAGCTGAAAATGTGGATATGCATTTTCCAGTCCGAAGATTGTAGATGATGAGAGCTTTCTGGAAATAAAATACTGCCGCCCAGCAGAATTGCAGATAATGGAAAAACAGCCAAGCCAAGTTTTTCAACCGGTTGAGATATGGCGGCAATCAATAATATCAACGAAACTAAAAGTGACACAATGGATGCTGTGTAAAAAAAACTAAAGCTAACAGCGCCAAAGAGCAGAATATTATTTGCGTGATAACCAAAATGAAGAACAACGGCAAGCCAGGCAATATACAGGGAAACAGGCTTACCAGATGTTTTTTTAATTTCAAAAAAAATCAACAGGCTACTTATCAAGTAAGCAAAGCAAGCAAAACTACCAAGCAATAAAGGATTCATTATTGAGTTTTTAATATCAAAATCTTTCTCAAATAAAACTCATTTTGCAATATTGGCGCACTAGACAATAGTTTTTTTTGCTTTCAATGATGCAAGTATTTGTTCCGTGGTATTTTTTTCCGTATCAAATTGCATATCTGGCAACTTTTCAGGGCATTCTGGGCATAATACTATTAGACCCGCATGCTTGATAACTTCAATATATTCAGCCTGGTTTTCCCCTTGATTTTCAAGAATTGTTGCAGCATGACCCGAATCAAACAACTTTCTTTCAAGCTGATAGGCGACTTCACCGGCTTTTGCGCCTGTCAGTCCAATTGCAACAGCTTTTTGACCAAATCGGGCGCTGCGCTCTTCTGGGGAAACATGAGTAAAACTGGATTTGTCACTGACACCTGAAATCATCCCTGCGCCAACTGTGACATTAGTTAATCGATCTATAATGATAAAGGATCCTGTTCCCTTACTTTTTTGATAAGGATCAAAAACCACGGGTGCATTGACAGAAACAGTACAAGAAGCAATTTCGTTAAGATGCAGTTCCGTTGCGCTAAACTGCTCAAGGGTATTAACGTCAATCCGGTAATCAATTTTTGAAATAGAACCGGGAACACTTCGAGTTGCCTGCTTAATTATGTATTGTCGACCTGGCGTCATAGTCTGTTCAGCCATCCAGACGATAGTAGCCTGAAATGAATCGGCAATTTCCGGCAGGGTACTGCTGGTAATCAAATCACCCCGGCTGACATCAATTTCATCTTCCAAAGTAAGCGTGACGGCCATCGGCGGGAAAGCTTGTTGTAGTTCGCCATCATAGGTTACGATGGATTTGATTTTGCTGGTTTTACCTGATGGTAATACGGTAATATTATCGCCCTTATGAAATACACCTGCGGCAATAGTTCCACAAAACCCTCGAAAATCCAGATTGGGACGATTAACATATTGAACTGGCATACGGGGGTCAGTAAAATTCTTGTCACTGTTTATTTCGATGGTGTTTAAGGTTTCCATCATTGGCTTTCCAGTAAACCAAGGCATGTTGTCACTTTTATTGACAACATTATCGCCTTGTAATGCTGACATCGGGATAAAATGAATGTCGGACAAATTTAGTTTTTCAGCAAATTCCAGATAGTCTTTTTTGATTTTTTCGTAAGTACCTTCACTAAAATTTACCAGATCCATTTTATTAATGGCGACGATAATGTGTTTAATACCCAGTAACGATGCAATAAAACTATGCCGCCGAGTCTGAGTTTGAACACCATAGCGCGCATCAATCAAAATTACCGCAAGGTCACAAGTAGAGGCGCCGGTTGCCATGTTGCGCGTGTATTGCTCATGGCCAGGTGTATCGGCAATAATAAATTTTCTTGTCGATGTGGAAAAATACCGATAGGCGACATCAATAGTAATTCCTTGTTCACGTTCTGCCTGTAAACCATCGACCAGTAATGCCAAGTCAATGGTGCCTGCTCCGGTGGTCCCAGACTTTACGCTGTCAGCTTTGACCGCAGCCAGTTGATCTTCATAAATCATTTTGGAATCGTGTAGCAAACGACCAATCAAAGTACTTTTGCCGTCATCGACATTGCCACAGGTTAAAAAACGTAATAATTCCTTTCGTTCATGTTGATCCAGATAAGCATTGATATCGGTACTAATTAAATCTGATTGATGTGACATTTTTATGGAATAAACCTGTTTTTTTTGTGTTTGTGCTACTTGCCTTTAATATACAAGGTTGGGTTAGCGAAGCGTAACCCGACGGAAAATGTTAGATTTTGATATTTTTCGTAAAATAATTATTTTAAAAATAACCTTCACGTTTTTTTTGCTCCATCGACCCTGCCTGGTCATGATCAATCAATCGTCCCTGACGTTCTGAAGTTGTAGTCAGTAACATTTCCTGAATAATTTCCGGCAGAGTTGTGGCAGTTGATTCAACAGCCCCGGTTAATGGATAACAACCCAGGGTTCGGAAGCGAACCATTTTCATTTCGATCTTATCACTTGCTTCAATTGGCATTCTTTCATCATCCACCATGATTAACATGCCATCTTTATTCACGACTGGGCGTTGTTTGGCAAAATAGAGGGGTACGATAGGAATATTTTCAAGGTGAATATACTGCCAGATATCAAGTTCAGTCCAGTTGGATAATGGGAAAACACGAATACTTTCGCCCTTATCAATCCTGCCATTGTAGATGTTCCATAGTTCCGGGCGCTGATTTTTGGGATCCCAGCGATGGTTTTTGTCCCGGAATGAATAAACCCGCTCTTTTGCACGGGATTTTTCTTCATCACGTCGTGCGCCCCCAAAAGCAGCATCAAACTGGTGCTTATCCAGAGCTTGCTTTAGGGAATCAGTTTTCATCACATCCGTATGTTTTTTACTGCCATGAGTAAAGGGGCCAATTCCTTGTTTAACACCCTCTTCATTAATATGGACAATGAGGTCCAGTCCGAGGTCATGAATCAGTTTGTCCCGAAATTTGATCATTTCCTTGAACTTCCATGTAGTATCCACATGCATGAGTGGAAAGGGCGGTTTGCCAGGGGAAAAAGCTTTCATCGCCAAATGCAACATTACGGCGGAATCCTTTCCGATCGAATACAGCATGACTGGACGATCAAATTCAGCGGCAACTTCTCGAATAATATGGATGCTTTCTGCTTCCAATTGTTTCAGGTGGGTTAATTTGTAATCTGACATCAGGGAATATTGATAGGGTAAAGGCAGTCTGATTTTTGTGTTTAAGGAAACAGAACCGTAAAAATAGCGAATTCTTAATGAGCTCTTGTTACAACGTGAATGCCTAAAACACGTCTTTGTAACGTATCTGTGCATTATAAAATTATACGAATACTTAGGCAATTTTGATTTGTAAGCTATTAATTACAAAGCCAAATTTTCATTTTAATCTAGATTTTTTTAATGGACGTCATCAGGGAATAGGCATACTATGATCTATGGGTTTAATATGAAAAAATATGTAGAACAAAAAAATCTTTTTAAATCAAAGCTGTAGAGAACGCTTATAGGTAGTCAAAAGTCCAAATGAATGCTGGAAGGCAAAAACTAAGCTGTAACAATACCATCAAAAACCAGCCGGATCATAAAAACATTTTTGCATAATTATTAGCTTTAAGATTTTTTTTGTTAAACGCTTAACTATCAATATCCAGGGTTGGAGGTATTTATGGGCTTTACCGCAAAATTAACACATTCAACATTTGATTCTTATACTTGTTTCGATTGTTTTAAGAAAACACAATGTCTTGCCAAGCTGCTGACTCTGGAAAACTTTTCTTCTCTTAAAGATTATGTCTCGAATGATAGGCAATTTCAGGATGGAAAATTTATTTTTCGACAGGGTGAGCCTTGTGAGAAAATCTTTATCGTTAAATCAGGTTCAATAAAAAGCTTCATTACTTCCGCGGATGGCACCGATCAGATCATTGGCTTTAGGTTTGCCGGTGAAGTACTCGGGCTAGATGCCCTGGATAGCGACAAGCATGTTTCTTCTGTTGTTGCTCTGGAAAATTCAGTCATCTGTGGATTTTCTCGAAAATATATTGAAACTCTTTGCCAGACGAACCCTGCTTTTCAGAGAGAAATAATTTCCCGATTTAGCCGTGAAATTGTACAGGATTATCAGTTGTTAATGCTGATTAATAAAAAAACTGCCGAGCAAAGGGTAGCTATTTTTCTATTGGAATTGTTGCTTAGAATGAATTTTGTTCCTGGACAGATTATTCATCTTAAATTGACTATGAATAGGGCCGATATTGCCAATTATCTGGGCTTAGTTCCGGAGACAGTAAGTCGTATTTTATCCCGGTTTGAACGATTGGGAATGATTACTGTCAAGAAAAAAAGGTTGCAAATTATTGATGAACAGTTATTAATCAATCACTCCATATCACAAACTTCTCTAAATCCATCTTGTACTGGCATTGAAGAAAACATAACAGGGTCACTAACTCCTCTGGCGCTGCTTTATTAAATCCTTCAACAAATAAATTAGATGTGTTTAGGATATATTCAAGGAACTGCTTTAGCCGCAAATTAGTTTGATAGAGGCTAAAGTCGCTCCCGTTCAGTGCAATTGTCATTCTATATCCTATTGCGGATAGTTAGCTATA
>CAZGYJ010000138.1:2616-7788 GCA_964530345.1 uncultured Methylomonas sp. | reverse complement strand
AGATCCTTTCTCATTTCTTTAGTCTTGCAAATTTTTCTTCAATGAAGTCATTAACATTTGCAGATCGTTATCCCATTGCTTTCCTGATTTCGTTAGTAGATATGGCAGTGGTTTTTTTATCTGCCCTGCTTGCCTATTTTTACCGTTTTGACCATTGGCAGTTACCTATCCACTACAAAGTTGTCATTCTGGTTGTTGCTCTTATTTATATCCTTGTTTGTGTTTTTACTGGCATTTATGGTTCCTGGCGCGGCCAGAAGATTGTCCGGCAATTATTGAAAGTTGCTGGCTGCTGGGTCGTTACATTTGCTTTTTTGGCCGTGATTCTGGTTATTTTGAAGCAAAATGAGCTGTTTTCTCGTATCTGGATGGGGGCATGGTTTATTTCAGGCATTGTTATTAGTTGTACTTATAAAGGCGTTTTATTCTGGTTGCTGACGAGGCTTAGGAAGCGGGGCGCCAATATAAAGATGGTTGCTTTAGTTGGTTCAGGAAATTTAATGAATAAAATTCAACAACAAAGTGAAGATCATAAGGAATTTGGATTTAAGGTCATAAATTGCATTAACTTGGATAGCAACCAGCATTCTGGTTTTGAAAAACAATTAAAAAAGACTGCTGAACAAGGACATGTTCACGAAGTCTGGATTTGTTTGCCATTAAGAGATGGCGAGCTGTTGAAACAGATTTTATATGGGCTTCGATATTCAACAGCTGAAATTCGGTTTTTTCCGAGCTTTGAAGATATTCGTCTTTTAAATCATAAACCGACTGATGTCATGGGCTTTTTCGCACTGGATTTAAGTTGTTCGCCGATGGATGGTGTTAATCAATGGTTTAAGCGCATGGAGGATTTCATGCTTGGAATTCCTATCTTTATTTTGCTGTTACCTGTCGGAATACTGATAGCAATGGCAGTGAAAATATCTTCCCCAGGACCTGTGGTTTTTAAACAATACAGAAACGGTGTGGGCGGAAAAAAATTCAAAGTTTATAAGTTTCGCAGCATGAGAGTCCATGAGCATGAGCAAGGAAAATTAGTACAGGCTTGTCGAAATGATGACAGAATTACCCGGGTTGGCGCCTTTTTACGTAAAACCAGTCTCGACGAATTACCCCAGTTTTATAATGTGCTCCAGGGACGGATGTCGATAGTCGGCCCTAGGCCGCATGCGCTAGAACACAATGAATATTACAAGGACTTAGTGGAATCATATATGTGGCGGCATAAGGTCAAGCCTGGAATTACCGGTTGGGCTCAGGTGAATGGTTTGCGAGGCGAGACTGAAACTCTTGAGAAAATGAAAAAACGTGTGGAGTACGATCTTTGGTATATTGAAAATTGGTCGCTGTGGCTTGATCTAAAAATTATTATAATGACCCCATTCAAGATTTTCAGCGATAAAAATGCATATTAAGTTTGAAAAAAGTCTTCAAAAAGAATTTTTTTTTAAAATATTCTGGTGGTTGTTATGGGTTAGTGCAATCGTTCTTCTGGAATTTTATTACCGTAGCCAGTCAGGTGAACGATTAAAAATTTCATTTGGACAATACTGGTTTTTTTTCATTGCTGTTTTTTCAATTATTGGGATATGGTTTGCCTTTAAAGAAATTTTGTTGGAAAAGTTTAAATCCATCAGGATTTTTTTTTACAGTTTATGTGTTTTGTTACTAATACTGGGGCTTTCGGCTGTTTTTGGAATTAATTCGGCTTATGGTTTAAGGTTACTGGTTATTTTAATGATGACCTCAGCTCCATTTATGCTACTAGGCATGTTGGCGCATTCAGTTCCATATCAGAGTAGAATAATCCCGCTGCTGGCGGTTTCAGTTTGTTGTGCGTTTGGCGCTGTGTTGTTAACATTAACCGGACCTGTCTCTTGGTTCGGTTATACCCTTGAAAACTATTTAATGGGTCAGCGATGGGCATTTTTATTCATTGAAGCAAATGGTCTAGGCGGCATGATGGCATTAGCTGTGACCTGTATTTTTTTTCAAATTCATGTGACTAGTACTAAAACCACGCAATGGATACTGCTTGTGTGCATTCTACCGGTTATTTTGTTGGTATTTTGGAAAACCAATTCCAGAGGCTCATTGTTATGGATTCTGGTGACATTATTTTTTTATTGTGGTTTGTGGTTGCGTAACTTGGTCCATCAATTTACAAGTTTGCATGCAAGGCAATATTTTCTTCCTGGGTTGGGGGTTGTGATTGGTTTAATTGTCTTATTCGCCATTATTTATCGATATGAGTTGTCGACATTTCTGCGTTTGGATCAACGGGATTTAACGACTGGCAGGATGGAAATTTGGCTCTATTATCTTGAGCAAGTCAAAAATAATCCACTTTTGGGGTTCGGTTTTGGGGCAAGCGACCATTTGATGTCGGGATATGTTGTTAAAGGGCCTTTTCCAATTGCGGGGCCGCTAAATGTATTTGTTGGAGTTCTCGGCGAAACTGGAGTTTTGGGGTTTTTAGCCATGTTATGGCTATGGTTTGTTGCGATTTTAAAAGCCTGGCAAATAGTTAAAACCAAGATCAATTCACAAGACGGATTTTTTCATTATGCTTTTTTTCTGATGGTGGTTTTGATTAGTTTGGCAGCGCACCAAAATGGCGAATGGCAGATCTTAAGAATTACCCCCTTCAACTTCTTATTCTTTTTTCTGCTCGCTTCAGCTTGGACTATGCCAAAAACTGCTGAATTATCAACTAGCGAGTATCAAGAAATATCAAGCTGATTCACTAAATGCTCGCAAAACACAGCTTGCTTTATGTTTTGGCGCGCGGACTGCCTGGCTTAGTTAATTTTGCTGCACTGGCAGTTTATACTCGATTATTAACCCCCGTCCAATATGGGCAGTATGCACTGGTTTTGGCATTAGTTGGAATGCTGAATATGTTGATTTTCGAATGGCTGCATTTAGGGCTGCTTCGTTATCTCCCCGCCAAAATTGTACCCAAGCCAGTTTTTTTAGCCACTTTATTGATGGCATTTCTGGTTTTAGCTGTTATTTGTACTTTGGTCGGGGCAATCTGGTTTGGCTTGGATAGTCAGGAGCAATATTTGATTTTCCCTGGGCTGGCATTATTACTATGTACTGGGTTATTTAATCTTAATTTACAATTGAAATCTGCCCAGTTGTTACCCGTAGACTACGGCAGATTATCTGCCGGAAAAGCGTTGATCAGTCTGATTGTTGGTGCCGGATTGGTTTATTATGGCTTTGGTGCGCAAGGGGCATTATATGGCTTGGCAATAGGGATGATTGTTTCCAGTGTTTTCTGGGCAAAAAATGAATGGCAAGGTCTGAAATTAACATTTTTTGATAAAGCTTTACTGCGGAAACTGGTGGTTTATGGTTTGCCTTTATCGGTTAATTTGGCAATGGCAGAAATAATCAGTAGTTCTGATCGGCTGTTTTTAAAATGGATGCACAATGAGGCAACCACTGGTCTTTATGCCGCAGGGTATGATTTGGCAAGCCACATTTTGGGAGTGATACTGATGATTATTAATCTTGCAGCTTATCCTCTAGCGGTTCGCGCATTGGAACAACGTGGCAAAGAAGCTGCCCGTGAGCAGTTACAAAAGAATCTTGTGTTAATTGTAGCCATTGCTTTTCCCGCTGCAGCAGGTTTGGCAGTACTGGCGCCGGGTGTAACTGGATTGATAATTGGCGAAGAATTTCAAAAAATGGCGCAAACAATAGTCCCTTGGGTGGCGCTGGCTGCTTTGTTGGCTGGATTGAAATCCTATTATTTCGATATGGCATTTCAATTAGGCCAAAATACAGTTGGCCAGCTAAAAGTTTTAGCTGTTGCCACTCTGGTTAATCTAGTGCTTAATTTCATTCTAATTCCTGATTATTCAGTAATGGGCGCCATTTATGCAACAGTTATAGCTTATGCGATTGGTTTGGTATTAAGTGCAGCCAAAGGACGAAAGTATTTTCAATTACCGGTTCCAGGTATCGAGATCATTAAAATTGCTACCGCAACTGTGACGATGAGTTTTGTCATTTTTCCGTTTCATAATATGACCGATATTGTTGACTTTCTATTTTCAGTGATATTGGGAGCTATTTTGTATTTATTTATGATTGTTATTCTTGATGTCGCAGGTGCAAGAGCAATGGCCAGTCAATTATTACCAGGAGCTAATCATGCCAGGTAATCGAATTGCGCTGTTTCTCCCGTCATTGGAAGGCGGCGGTGCAGAACGGGTCATGGTAAATTTGGCCCTGGGGTTTGTGGAGGAGGGACGTCAGGTTGATCTGGTTTTGGTTAAGGCCGAAGGCGCGTATATGGAATTGGTTTCTAATAAGGTTCGGATTGTTGATTTACAGGGAAAAAGAGTTCTAACCAGTTTGTTTCGACTGATAAAATATTTGCGTAAGGAACGGCCAGTTGCATTACTGTCTGCTATGGATCATGCTAATGTCATTGCAATTTTGGCGAAATGTTTTTCAGGTGTTGCTACTAGAATTGCAGTCAGTGTGCACAGTACCTTGTCAATAGAGGTTAAACACGCGAAAAGCTGGAGAGGCAAAATTTTGCCCTGGTTTATCAATCGCACCTATCCAAATGCAGATGCAATTATTGCAGTTTCCACGGGTGTTGCCGAAGATATGGCTCAGATTACCAGCTTAGATTATAAAAACATCAAGATCATCTATAACCCGGTAGTTACCCAACGATTACTTGAGAAACAACAACAGGCTATATCTCATCCCTGGTTTCAGAAAAATCAGCCGCCGGTTTTATTGGCGGTTGGGCGACTCACAGAACAAAAAGATTTTGCGACCCTGATTAAGGCATTTGCCATAATCCGAAAACAAAAAAAATGTCGGCTTTTGATTTTAGGAGAAGGTGAGCTGCGGCCTGGGCTTGAAAACCTGATAAACAAACTTGATTTAACCGAGGATGTTCAAATGCCCGGGTTTGTTGAAAATCCTTATGCTTATATGAAGCAGGCGGATGTATTTGTTTTGTCCTCTGCCTGGGAAGGTTTAGTGACTGTATTAATTGAAGCAATGGCTTGTGGAACGCCTGTTGTCAGTACCGATTGTCCGAGTGGTTCAAGGGAAATTCTGGTAGACGGCAAATATGGCCGATTAGTCCCGGTGGGCGATTCCGAAGCATTGGCAGAGGCGGTGATTCAAACC
>CAZGYJ010000138.1:0-2516 GCA_964530345.1 uncultured Methylomonas sp. | reverse complement strand
AGCGAAGGTGTTATAGGTCCAAAAATTAGTGAGCTGGGTATTCCCGTGGTTGCAATTGGAATGAAAAATGGATTGCCAGACCCCATAGGCTTTTTCAAGTTACTTCGCATACTAAAAAAACTGAAGCCAGATATTGTCCAAACATGGCTTTATCATGCTGATTTATTGGGAGGCTTGGCGGCAAAATTCGCTGGCGTTCAGAAAATTGTCTGGAATATCCGGCAAAGTAACCTGGATGCAGGTTTGAATAAGTGGCATGCCCGTTTGACAGCCAGATGTTGTGCAATATTGTCATATTGGCTGCCGAATGACATTATCTGCAACTCACAGACAGCAATTCAGGTGCATCAAAAGGTCGGCTATAAAAAATCACTTTTCCACCTGATCGGTAACGGTTTTGATTTGGAAAAATTTTGTATTGATTCAACCGCTAAACAATTGGCTAAGCAATCGCTTAGTAAGCAATTAAATATTTCGGAAAAAAATAAGCTAATAGGCTTGATTGCCCGGTTTGATCCACAAAAAGATCACCGGAATTTTATTCTGGCTGCCAGCCAAGTATTGGAGAAACTGCCTGATACTCACTTTATTCTGGTTGGCTCAAAGATTGATGATGAAAATAAAACCTTAATGAAATGGATTGAACAAGGCTGTAGTAAAGAAAATTTTCATTTGTTAGGTGAAAGGGATGATATACCCCGAATCAATGCGGCGTTGGATGTTGCCTGTTCGGCTTCTTTGGGAGAAGGGTTCCCAAATACGATCGGCGAAGCAATGGCTTGCGGTGTACCATGCGTGGTGACAGATGTGGGCGATTCAGCATATTTGCTTGGTGGCGCTGGAGTAGTGGTTACTTCTGCAAATTCACAAGAATTAGCGCAAGCCATGATTGAATTATTGGCTAAATCGGAGCGTCATCGCCACAAATTGGGGAAAAAAGCACGGCAGCGGATTGAGAAATATTTTTCGATTTCCACAATTGTTGCCGAATATGAAAAAATTTACCAAAACTGAAATTTTCTGCCTGTCTACAAATACAGTGGAGGCCATTGGATTAATGAAAATTCAGTTTTACCTTGAATGCCGCATACCTTACAATTTGCATGTGGCAGTTTTAATAAATATAACAGGAGGATATTATGTCAAAAATGAGTTCTTTGGTGAGTTCATTGCTATTAGCTGGTAGTGTTTCTGTGGCTTCAGCCTGGGAGGCGTTGCCTAACAAGGCGCCTGCGCCAGCGAATAATCCAACTACCCCGGAAAAGGTGAAATTGGGACAGATTTTATATCATGACCCAAGGTTATCATCGACTGGGACGGTTTCATGTGCATCATGTCATAACACCATGTTAGGAGGTGAAGACAATCGACCTAATTCAATGGGTGTCAATGGCCAAACAGGGGGGCGTAGCGCTCCCACTGTCTGGAATTCGGCTTTTAATGAAGTGCAATTTTGGGATGGCAGGGCAGCTAGTCTGGAGGACCAAGCGGCAGGGCCTGTGACTAATCCGATTGAAATGGGTATGAAAAGCTGGGATGACGTGGTTGCCCGGTTGAAATCAATCGACGGTTATCAAGCCTTGTTCGAAAAGGCATTTGGTAAGAATTCAATTTCCAAGGATAACGCAACCAAGGCAATTGCTGCTTATGAAAGGACGTTGATTACGCCAAACAGCCCTTACGATAAATATGTAAAAGGTAATAAAAAGGCGATGACCGATCAGCAAGTCAAGGGAATGGAGAAATTCGCTGAACTTGGGTGCGGCGGTTGTCATAGTGGGGCTGCTTTTAATGGCCCAGGTATGTTTCAGAAATTCCCGGTATTCAGCAATGGATTCTTTAATGCAAAATATAAATTTGTGAAAGATAAAGGCCGTGCTGAAGTCACGAAAAAAGAATCTGATAAGAATTTCTGGAAAGTGCCTACCTTGCGTAATATCGCTATCACTGCCCCTTATTTTCATAATGGCTCAGTAAAAAACTTGGATGAAGCAGTGAAAATAATGGCCAAATTGCAGTTGGATAAAGACCTGTCCAAAGATGAAATTGCCGATATTGTGGCATTTTTGAATGCGTTGACTGGCGAGTTTCCTAAACAACAAATGCCTGCTTTGCCTGCAACGCCAGGGACAACTGTTAATTAAATTAGCTAGTTAAGTTTTAGGATACGATTTGTTTTCCTGACGCACTGGTGGAAATTTTTGCCAGTGTGTCAGGAAGCTTCATTCAGGCCAACATTTGGCGTTGTTCAGGTAAAAATAAAGCGGCATACCGTAAAATTGATGGATAAGAGAAGTTGTAATGGAATGGTTATTGATAGTCGTATTTGTTATTTTTATTGCAGGTATCGGTATGGTTGCTTTGGATGCGATTAGGCATGCAGAAAAAAACAATCTCCAAGGTTGATAAACCTGCCAAAAGATATTACAAGCCAAATTTTTCGATTTGCCCCATAATCCCTTTCTTATCCAGCCCACACAATTCAAGTAACTCCTCCCTTGTTCCTTGCTCAATAA
>CAZGYJ010000137.1:0-7845 GCA_964530345.1 uncultured Methylomonas sp. | reverse complement strand
AACTATATTTCGAAACGTCAAATTGATGCGCGGTTTTTTTTGCTGCTTGGTTTTTGGCACACAATGCCGCCAATGATGCTGTAGCGCTCCACTCATCAATATCAAGTCACCATGCGACAACTGGATATCCAATGTTTCTGCTGTTTTGTTATGACGAATTTTAAACAACCTTTTTTCTCCAAGACTCAATGAAGCAATCCCTGGATTCTCGCCTAATTGTTTTTCCTTGTCGGCATGCCATCCCATAGAATCAGAACCATCCCGGTATAAATTCGCCAGCACACTATTAAATGAAAAACCGCTAAATACCTCTATCCTTTTCTTTATTTCCAGCAAATCTTCATTCCATGATTGTGGTTGATGGGTAACGCCAGAGTAGCAATAACTTGCTCCAACATCGCCATACCAACTGACTAACCGGGGAACCAGCACTTTTTTTCCGACAATAATAATTTCTTCCTGTCGCCAATTTAAAGATTTATCAAGCCGTTCAAAAAAACAGTCTGATTCTTGCCTGGTAAAGAATCCGGAAATCAATAATAACTTGTCCTCCGAATTAATCAGATATTTTTGCTGCATTGCCTGATTGATACCATTTTCCATCAGTCCTTGTCCTGATGAAGAAGGATTGCTTACAACGGAAATTAAAAATAAATGCTGGCCTCAAAATAAAAGCTTCTTCCCGGCGTTGGAATATTATCCGATAATGCCGCAACTGCGGGTTCTCTGGCATGCTTGTTGAACACATTTCTCACCGATGCCTGTAAATTGATGTGTCCCAATATTTTTTGACCCCGTAATGTTAAATCAACAGTTTCATAATCTTTGATATTTTTACGATTATCTCCCGGCTCATTGGTTCTTTTACCTATCCATTTTAACTGACTTTGCAGCGTCCACCGCGGCATAAATTCCCATAAAGCCGCCACATATAGTTGCTGTTCCGGTACGCCTGCAACGGCTTGTCCAGCATCCTTATCCCGGGCATTCACCCAGGCATAGTTGCCGCTAACAAAAAAATGCTCATGCAGTTGCCAGTTCCATTCAAACTCCAGACCATAAGCTTCCTGATTACCACTATTTTCAGTTTTAAACTTACTCGGCCCAATTGGGTCTGGCTGTATTAATTCTTCAATTGAGTAGTAGTAAAGATTTAACGCCGTGCGCAAAGACTGGATAGGGCGATAATCAAAGGCTAATTCGATGGTATTAATGGTTTCCGGATCCAAATCCGGATTGCCTAACAAAACCGGATTGTTGTTGTTTCCTAATTCCGAAAAATTGGGCGCCCGAAAAGCGCGTCCATAAAGCAATTTGCTGGTCAGTTGCTCGTTTATATCCCAAACCAGGGCTAATCTCGGATTGACGGTAGCTCCAAAATCTGAATAATGATCAAAACGAACACCGGTCGTTAATTGCCAATTTTTTGCAATTTGCCATTCGTCCTGAAGAGCCAGAGACCAGATGGAACGATTTGCATTAGGTAAATAAACATATTTAGTGTCTGTTACATTGGTAATCGCCCCATAGACAACCGAAGGAGGCGGGTTGCCGCTTAACACACCTTTACCAATATTTTTGAATTCCCTGGTCTTGATTTCTTCATAGCGATAGCCAGCCTGAACTCTCAAACGATGATCCTGTAGTCCTTGATAAATAGCACTTAACTCAATTGTTGGCATTTGATGAGTACGCCCAATAATACCTTTCACCCCATTTGCAAACAAAGTTAAACCTCTAATTTTTGAAAGGTCAAAACTAAGATTACCATCCTTGTCAATTGGCAATACTGTATTATTTGGAAAAATTTGCAGCTGATTGGTTTGAACATCAGTGTATAAATAACTGGCGTGGGCCTGGAATTTCCAATCTTCAAAATAATCCTCAGTCGAAAACTTGATCGACCCCATATATTGCTGGGATTCCACTTCTCCTGTGGGGTCCAGTGCTGCCGCTACGCCTGCTCTGGTTCCACCATCCCCGTTAAAAGCCCAAAAACCGATATCCCAATATTTACGCTGCAAATTCAAATGGGCATTCCAGGATTCAAACTGCGTTTGCATGGAACCGGGAGCAAGCGATGCATTGGTTCCCAATGTTGAATCCAGTGCACTTTGACTATCGCTAATGATGATTCGCTGATCATCGCCACGGGTATGGGTATATTGCAAGCTAGCCGCTACGTCCCAGTCTGCCCAGTGCCCGCCATGCTGTATCCAACCACTTTGGGTATTCCAGTTACCCACTCGACCACCAACGGTAGTACCGTCGATATCTTTGGCTTTTTTGGTAATAATATTAATCACGCCGGCAAATGCATCTGCGCCATATAAAGCTGAGCCAGGACCGCGGATAACTTCAACTCGCTGAATATCTTCTATAGGCAATTCCAGTCCTGTCACTGCCCTTCCTTGAAAAGGCACAGAGAAACGATTTCCGTCCAATAACACTAAAACCTGTGAATTTGTACCGTTGCGAATACCACGCATGGTATAAATATAATCGTAAGTAAACGGTTGAATACTGACATGCAAGCCGGGAATGGTTTCTAACACTTCATGTAATTCTGTCGCCCCCATCGTTTTGATCTGCTCAGCAGTGACGACGCTGGTCACTGAAGCTGACTGGAAAACTGGCTTGGCTGTACCAGTTGCAATTGATACTGATAATTCGGCAAGTTCCGCAGGTGACATGGAAAAAAACTCATCCATATCATCGACATTTGCTTTTGCGATTGAATTTATTCCTAACACTAAACCAAATACAATCTGAAATTTTATTCTGCTCTTGCTCATAACTACACCACCAACTGATAAGGAACAGCTTCAATTAAATCAACCAACGGAACTGGCTTGCCAATACTGTACCCTTGTGCATAATCCACCCCTAATTGCTTTAATACGGAAAAAATCTTGTCATTTTCAACAAATTCAGCAATGGTTTTTTTATTCATGATATGACCAATCTCATTAATTGATCGGACCATCGCCAAATCAACCTTGTCTTCTAAAATATCCTTCACAAACAAGCCATCAATCTTAATATAGTCCACAGGCAGATTTTTTAAATACGCAAACGATGACAAACCACTGCCAAAATCATCCAGAGAAAAGTGGCAGCCATGCCTTTTCAAATTTTGTATAAAAGTAGAGGCATCTGATAAATTGGCAATAGCCGCAGTTTCAGTTATTTCGAAACAAATTTTTTCAGGGGGAATCGACCATCGGTTAAATTCACTAATGATATAGCCCAGCATACTATTGTCAGAGAGTGATAATCCCGATAAATTAATCGAACAGAGCTTAAGCTGATCGAGAAATCCAGGCTGATAGAACATCCAGGAAAACATTGTCTTGATCACCCAACGATCCATCGCTGGCGCTTGATTATAGCGTTCAGCAGCAGGCAAGAATGCACCTGGCGGAATAATATTGCCATTATTATCTTTATAACGAATTAATGTCTCAAAATGTAGGCCACTCTCAAAACCAGAAACAGGGACAATAATTTGTCCATACAGTAAAAAACGATTTTCATTCAGGCCTTGATAAATTTTCTCCACCCATTGCATTTCACCTTGCCTTTGTGCCAGGTCTTCATCATCAGGACGAAAAACATGAACACGATTTCGACCTTTATCTTTTGCTGCATAACAAGCCGCATCAGCTTCTTTCAGCAATTCAACCGAATTTCCGCTGGTCTTTGCAATAGCAGTAATACCAATACTCACGCCAACAGTAAAACTCCGGTCTTCCCAGGCAAAATTAAAATCCCTGATAACATTTCGAATTTTTTCGCAAGCAACAAAGGCATGATCCAATGAGCAGTTATGCATCAAAATACCAAATTCGTCGCCCCCCAAACGTGCCAATAAATCCTGCTTGCGGATATGTTTTCTTAGCAAGGTTCCTAACTGCCTTAATAATTCATCACCAGCTAAATGCCCGCAGGTATCGTTAACCACTTTAAACTGATCCAAATCCAGATAACATAAAACATGCTCAGCGCCTTCCGTATGAGCATTTTCTAATGAACGCTGGATATAAAGATCAAATTCACTTCGATTAGCCAAATTTGTTAAAGCATCATGGCTGGCTTGGTAAGCTATTTTTTCGGTAAGTAGCCTTGTTTCGGTAACATTTTCACAAACCAGCATAATATGCTTTTGTTGATCTTCGTTATTTAATAATCGAGCGGTTTGTCTGACCCAGATCAAATCCCTACTCTCACAAACCAATCGAACTTCCTGTTTGTGAACCCGGGTTGGATAAGCTTCACATTGCTTAAATAAACTTTGAATAGCCAATAAATCATCCGGATGAACAAAATCAAAAATACAACATGAACGCAACTCCTCTACGGATAGCCCCAGTTGCCTGGCCCCAAATTGATTGACTGTTGCAACCGTCCCATCAAAATCAACATCAAAAATCATTGTCGGATTGTCATCATAAAGCATCAAATATTGATCTTTAGCCTTGGTCAAAGCGATATTCTGGATTTCGACCGTGCTTATCATGTCATTAAATGCATCAACTAAAGCGCCCACTTCATCTTGATTTTCTTTCTCAGCTCGCAATGAATAATTTTTGTCCCGAGTGATCTTTTCTACGGTATTTACCAATTTCCTAATTGGAGAAGCGATCACCCCTAATAAAGGAGTGAGAATAAAAAAAGCAACGATTGAGGCAGAAATTAAAATTACCGACACTAGGCCAAGATGCTGTAATTTACGACGAAATGCCGCTTCCATGTCAGCATGAATAAATACAACGCCTAATGGTTCATTCTCCAAAATAATCGTCTGAAAAATATATAATTGGTTTTGATCGTATCGGGTATGTTGGGTGGGCGTCAGCTTTGGACAAATTTGTTTTGTTTTCAAACTGGTATCTAGAAATGCGAACACATGTTTCTGAGAATTGTAAATACAGGCCAACCGAACTGAAGGAAATTTATCTAATACTGATAAGTTTTCCAGAGCGACCTCCTTGTCATCAAACATTAAAGCTGCGGTGCTTCTGTCGCCAATTAAAGCAGCCATAGCAGAAAGCTCTTCCTGCGTGGTTTTTTTAAACTCAGAAATTTCCAGTAAAAACAAAAAAATGCCGGCAAAAGTAACTGCTGAAATACTTGAAAAAAACAGGATCAGCAATAGTTTTTTCTTGATAGAGAGATGCCGGAGAACTTTAACCATCGCCATTCCCTTTAATAATTTCCGATATTTCCAACAGTTTGGCGCTGATTTCTAAACCAGCTTGCTTGGCACGAACAAGATTAATTTGTAACTTTACCTTGCCATTTTTGACGACAAACCCGATCATGCCCCCATGTTTGGCAAACTGTTTTTCTTCACTGACAGTAAGAATACCCGCACTAGTAATAGATTCTCTAACATCTTTTCTAATTGCATCCCCTAAAAACAAGATATGACACTGCTTTGAAGCATCGAAATGTTTTAATCGAATTAATTTAATTGGCAGGCCAAAAGCTGTTCTCGATTCAATCGAATTAAGCAATGTTCCAAAAGGTTCCTTACCTAGAATACATAAATTAAAGGTGTCACTTTCGGTCTTGGGCCAAGTCACAAATTTGGTGAAATTGTAGATATAGGCCGCTTTAATTTTATACTCGACAGAAGCGCCAGCGAGCGATGAATGAGTAAACAAGATAAAAACCAAACTAAATATGCTGGCTCGAAAAAAACGCATAGATCCCTCGTGAATCATTTCTCGCGCTTTAAAATTCGATAGGAACATCATTGCAATGGGCATACTTTTTTCAACGCCTAGAATTTAATAATAGTTCATTTTTCAAACAATTCCAGTTTTAGGAAAAAATAATTCAATTTGATATAAATAAAAACTCTTTTATATCAAAGTACGTAGCAAGTTTGAAGAAAAATAATTTTTTTTCTTAACAGAAGTCTGACTTTTTTTTAGGCAACTAGAATTATGCCCAAAAGAATTTCTCTAACACTTTGATCATATATTCATGATCTAACGTCCCAGCACTTTCTCTTATACTATGCATCGCCCACATCGGGTTACCAACATCAACGGTCAAAATTCCAAGCTTTGCAGAAATCATGGGACCAATGGTACTACCGCAAGGAATATCGGAATGATGAGAATATTTTTGATAGGGAATTTCCGCCTGGTTGCACCAATTAATAAACATGGCTTGCGAGGTGCTTTCAGAAGTATAACGATGATTAGCATTAACTTTTATGACAGGTCCTTGGTTCACCATCACTTTATGCTCCGATTCATAAGCGGAGGAAAAATTTGGTTGATAGGCATGCGCCATATCGGCGCTAATCATAAAACTCAAAGCCAACGCTCGCTGATAATTCTCATGATCATTCCCTGTTACTAAAGCCAATCTTTGTAATATATCAGGTAAAAAACTGCCATCTGCACCTTTACTGCTTTCGCTGCCAATTTCCTCATGATCAAAAAAAGCACAAACCAAGGTGCCGTCAGCCGCTTCTGATTGATTCAGCAAGGCCTCCAAAGCGGCATGGCAGGAAGCTAAATTATCCAGTTGACTATTGCTATAAAATTCCTGCTCAGCCCCCCAAAAAGCACCCTTTTGAGTATCGTAAATATTAAACTCCCACGACATCAGTTGATCAGGATTTATTCCCGTTTGCTGCTGAATTAAAGATAAAAAATAATCCCGTGGCACTTGCTCATTAGACAAAATGGATAAAATTAAAGGCAACTCTGATTGCTTGTTTAACTTCAACCCGTCTTGATTAACATTACGGTTCATGTGAATGGCAAGATTAGGCAAGCGCAGTAATGGCTCCTCAAAATTAACCAGTCGTGAAAAAATTTCGCCTTGCTCAGACTGATAACTCAGCCTTCCAGCTAAACTCAAATCACGATCAGTAAAGGTAGCCAATATCGGCCCGCCATAAACTTCAACACCCAGTCTTAATACGCCATCTTTAGCATGAGGCGCATTGGGTTTTAATCTAAGCCCCGGAGAATCGGTATGCGCGCCAACAATTTTAAATCCTGTTTCCGCTAATGCTTTGCTGCCAACAATAAACGCAATAATTGAAGAATCGTCCCGGATAACATAATAACGGCCATTCGCTTGTAACTGCCATTTATCTGTTTCCTCAAGTTTCGTAAAATGATGAGCCTGTATACGTTTTTCTATTGAAGCAACCGCATGCCAAGGACTTGGACTAGCATCAATAAAATCTAATAATTCCTGTACCTTTTGTTTAGTCATCAGCGCTCTTTTAAATCTAAAGCCAAAGAATTAATACAATATCGCAAACCCGTGGGCTCTGGGCCATCTTCAAAAACATGACCTAAATGGGCGCCGCAGGATTTACAAGTCACTTCCACACGCTGCATACCATGACTGGTATCAACAATTGTTTTCAAACTTTGGTTCGATACGACATCCCAAAAACTTGGCCAGCCAGAACCCGAATCAAATTTTGTTTCCGAATCGAACAAAGAATTTCCACAACAAACACAGACATAAGTACCCTTTTTATCGCAATGGACATATTTCCCTGTAAAAGGGGCTTCAGTTCCCTTATTCCAACAAATATCAATTTGCTGAGGGGTTAGTTTATCGATTTTCTGGATATTCTTGTTGTGTGTATCAACCATGACTTTCTCTCACTTGATTAAACCTGGTTTTATTGTATACCCTAAATTTGCCAGATGTGTACTGTTTAATAGTGACAAGTTGTTTGCGGAAGCTTTTAAAAAGAAGCAATAAAAAAGGGTTGATAATTCTATCAACCCTTATTTTTAAGATGGCGTCCCCAGGGGGGTTCGAACCCCCGTTACCGCCGTGAAAGGGCGGTGTCCT
>CAZGYJ010000136.1:3963-7934 GCA_964530345.1 uncultured Methylomonas sp. | reverse complement strand
GAAAGTGATTGGGTTTAAAGTATTTCAATACTAAATCCGCCGACTTTGGCTTCAGGTAAAGCTATATCCAGCTTTATGGTAAATGTTTCTGAGGGATCCAGTGAATCTTCTGTAAGATTTTGTTCAAGGTAATCTTTAGGATAGAAAATACGTTGAGCTACGTGGGCGCCTGAATAACTCAGTAATGTTAATTTAATATCCGGGAAGTTCTGAGGGAAAGGCGCTTCATTTCGGATTGCGGCTTGAAGGGTGTAATGATTGTTTTGTAATTCAAATGAACTGTGTAGTACTGAAAATTCATTGGCATTATGGTATCTGGAGAGTCGGCAATCGGTAAGTTTACATAAATGCAATAGCCAGGGTCTGATGATTTGATTTTGCTCAAGATCATCACTTTTAAAATATAAAAACTGGAAACCTAGCAGTAATAATCCGGCCAATACCCCTAGAAACCAAAAAGAGTTTGATATTGGCTTATCTTCTGATTTCTCCCAAGGGAAAGGTTCCCGGGCAGCAACAGTTTCAGCTAGATTAGCCAGAGGGTCAAATTTGCAACAACATTCAGGACAGGTGGTGGTGCCATCACTTTTCTGAAATTCTTCGGTTGTTAACGAATGTGTTTGGTGGCACTCCGGACATTCTATTAGCATCTTTTTGTGCTGTTTAGCGATTCGCCGCCGATGCTTCGATTTGTGTAGCGCCATCCAGTCGACACCAATCTCCGGAATAGATGGGTTGGTTGAAATGAAAGTTCTGATGATAGCAGTCAATAACAGAAGTGGCTTGTTCTTTCAATATGCCTGAGAGGACCAGTTGCCCATTGGTTTTCACCATTTTTGAGAGAAATTCGGATAATTCCATTAGCGGTTGTGCCAGAATATTTGCAATCAGGATATCTGCAAGTATAGGTGAAAATTCATCTGCATTGCTTATAATAATTCGTGACTGAACATTATTTTTTATTGCATTGTCATAAGTGGCAGTAACTGCTTGTGGATCGATATCAACTGCAAAAACTTTTTCAGCGCCTAAAAGAGCAGCAGCAATAGCGAGTATCCCTGATCCGCAACCATAATCGATGAAGGTTTTTCCTTTGATGTCATTTTCAGCCAGCCATTCCAGACAAAGCTCGGTGGTGGGGTGGGTGCCAGTGCCGAAAGCAAGGCCAGGATCTAGTGTCATACAAACAGTGTTTGGTTCTGAAATTTCTTGTCCGGTAGGACAGACCCAAAGTCGGTCAGCAAATTTCATCGGCTGGAAATGTTCCATCCAGGCTCGTTCCCAAACCTGGTCATCAAGAAATTCTTGCTGCCAATTTGAGATGGGTTGCTTTGAAAATGTCGAGAACAACAGTTTTTTTACAAGTTCCGGTTCGGCGTCAGTTGTAAATAATGCGATGATTTTGGTGTTATCCCATATTCTTGTCTCTCCTGGCGCTGGCTCATAAACGGGATGATCTTCAGCATCCAAATAGGTGACGGAGACAGCCCCCAATGTGCTGAAAAAATCAGCAATTTTAGGAGCTGTCATTTTATCGGCAGTGATGGAAAGTTGATGCCAACCCATTACTTTATGGAAAAAATAAAATCGGTAACTGAAACGATCCAGAAAGGATAATAAAACAACATGTCAAATTGACTAAAGGCCTAATTTTTTCTCCAGATAATGAATGTTTTGACAGCCGGCAGCAAAGGCGTTGTCGGAAATAATTTTTTGCTGTAATGGGATATTGGTTTTAATGCCGTCAATAACGATTTCACTTAAAGCTGTGTTCATTCTGGCGATAGCGCTCTCACGAGTATCCCCGTGGGCGATCAGTTTACCAATCATCGAGTCATAATAAGGAGGGACTCTGTAACCGTTATAAATGTGAGTTTCGCAGCGAATTCCAGGCCCTCCAGGCATATGAACCTGGTTGATAGTCCCTGGGCAGGGCATAAAGGTTTCCGGATCTTCTGCATTGAGCCTGCATTCAATAGCATGGCCAACAATTTTGATATCATCTTGAGTGACTGACAAGGGTTCTCCAGCCGCAATATGCAGCTGCTCTTTGACAATATCAAAGTTAGTTATCATTTCGGTGACGGGGTGTTCAACCTGAACCCGGGTATTCATTTCGATAAAATAAAATTCGCCGTTTTCATATAAGAATTCAAAAGTTCCTGCACCTAAATAGCCGATATCTTGACAAGCCTTTGCACATCGCTCGCCCATTTTTTTGCGTTGCTCTTCAGTAATGCCAGGTGCAGGGGCTTCTTCCACAACTTTTTGGTGGCGACGCTGCATGGAACAATCTCTTTCACCCAGATGAATGGCATTACCATGACTGTCAGCCAATACCTGAAACTCAATGTGGCGCGGATCCTCCAAAAATTTTTCCATATACACGGTATCATTGCCAAAAGCAGTTCCAGCTTCATTTTTGGTTAACGCAATCGCGCTCAATAAGGCCGCTTCTGTATGAACAGTCCGCATTCCTCGGCCACCTCCGCCGCCAGCCGCTTTGATTATAACCGGGTAACCAATTTCCCTGGCCATGGCAAGATTGGTTTGGTCATCATCCCCAAGCGGGTCGCCATTGCCTGGAACGCATGGAATGCCAGCTTTCTTCATGGCTTTTTTTGCTTGAATCTTATCGCCCATCATGCGAATGGTGTCTGCATTGGGACCAATAAATGTAAAGCCGCTTTGCTGTACTGTTTCTGAAAAATCAGCATTTTCAGATAAAAAACCATAGCCAGGATGAATGGCTTCAGCATCTGTTACTTCCGCAGCGCTGATAATGGCAGGAATATTCAAATAACTGTCAGTAGAAGCGGCTGGCCCGATACAAACAGTTTCATCAGCAAAGCGAACATGCTTTAAATTTCGATCTGCTGCTGAATGTACTGCAACAGTTTTAATGCCCAGTTCACGACAGGCGCGGAGAATACGCAGCGCAATTTCACCGCGATTGGCAATCACTATTTTTGAGAACATACTGATTCCAACTCCCTTATTCAATGACAAACAAAGGCTGGTCGTATTCGACAGGCTGTGCGTTTTCTACCAGAATTTTGGTGATGGTGCCACTGACATCGGCTTCAATCTGATTAAGAATTTTCATTGCTTCGATAATACAAAGCGTGTCGCCGACATTAACGCTCTGGCCGATATCAACAAAGGGTTTTGAACCAGGCGTTGCAGAACGATAAAAAGTACCAACCATGGGTGATTTAACTATATGGCCGGTTATTTTTTCTTCTGCTGGAGCCGGTTTAGCTGCTCCAACATCGGCAGTCACAGCCGGTAAAGGAGACGCAGCTGCAACTGGTATGCTGGCTGCTGGGGCGTTACTGGTGTAGCGACTCAGGCGGATAGATTCTTCACCTTCTGAAATTTCAAGTTCAGCAATATCTGATTCTTCAATTAATTCAATTAATTTTTTGATTTTTCTGATATCCATAGAAATGTTATCTCTCGATTAATAATTGATGGGCGGCCTGTAAGGCCAATTCGTAACCCGTAGCGCCTAATCCGCAAATCACCCCTTTGGCAATATCTGAAAAATAAGAATGTGATCTGAAAGGCTCACGGGCATGGATGTTTGATAAATGGACTTCAATAAAAGGAATTTCTGTAGCAAGTAACGCATCTCGAATAGCAACACTGGTATGGGTAAAGGCCGCAGGGTTGATAATGATAAATTCGTGCTGCATGGAGAAGGCGTTGTGAATCAATTCGACAATTTCATGTTCTGCATTGTTTTGATGGAAATGAATGATATGGCCAAGCGGCTCGGCTATGTTTTCCAATGCATTTTGGATGTCTTTGAGGGTTTTATTGCCGTAATGACTCGGCTCACGTATGCCTAATAAGTTCAGGTTGGGACCGTTTAGGATGGTGATATTAGCCATGGCAAAAAAACATTGAATTTCTGATGTGCGCCATTCTGCCTAATTTGCACAGTTTTGTCCAGATATAACTCATTT
>CAZGYJ010000136.1:0-3863 GCA_964530345.1 uncultured Methylomonas sp. | reverse complement strand
CCTTGCCGGTCAAAGATAACGGTAAAAGGAACGGTGCTGATCATATTACCTAACGGTACGGATAAGTTAATGGCAGTGGGTTGTCCAATTAAAATCGGATAGTTAATACCAGCATGTTTGCTGTATTCCTTGGCTGGTTCCAATTCTTCAACAGCAATACCGATAAATTGTAAGCCTTTCCCCCCATATTCTTTCTGTAATTCAATAAATTCAGGGATTTCCTTACGGCAAGGTGAACACCAGGTCGCCCAGAAATTCAGAACCAACACTTTGCCTTGCCATTCGGAAAGGCTGCGCTGCTTTCCTTCCAAATCCGGCAAGCTGATATCTGGTAATCCGGCTGTTGTTGGTACAACCGGGGCTTGAGGTTGAGCGGTAAGCCGGTGGGTTAAAAGACCTGTACCTAAAGCAATCAGAGCGACAAAAATTGTCAGGAAGTTTTTCAGTTTCATATTCCAGCCTGGTTTAATAAAGAAAGAAATTTATCAGCATTTTGATAGCCAATGATCTGCATTTGGTAATTTTCGTTTTTGTTCGGCCCAAAAAAGATAATGCCCGGTGGGCCAATCAGATTGAATCGTTTTAACAGCGCTTTGTCAGCCTCATTATTGGCAGTGACATCAGCTTGAAGCAAAACAACTTTTTCCAGTTTTTTTAAGACTTTTGGGTCGCTAAAGGTATAAGCCTCCATTTCTTTGCAGGAAATGCACCAGTCTGCATAAAAATCCAGCATGACCCATTGATTATTGTTCTTTGCCTGTGCTAAATATTTGTCCAGTTGCTCATTTGAAGCGATACGCTTGAAAGATATCTTATGATCAATTTTATTCCTTATTCCGCCGATGTGCGCTAACGGTTTCAAAGGATTAGTATTTCCAGTACTCAAGCCTATTAATAAAATAATACCGTAGCTCAACATGATAACGCCGATACCTTTAAATAGTTTGCGCCAGCCTGATGCATTTTCTGGAAGTGTGTCAATTGCAGAAAGGTAAATAGCAGGGATAATAAGTAACATGGACCAAATCAGCATCATAATGGCTGGTGGTAAAATTCGGTCCAGCATCCATGCGGCGACCGCCAGCATAATGACGCCAAAAACAGCTTTGGTCGAATTCATCCAGGCTCCAGCTTTGGGTAATAATTTACCTGCGGAAGCTCCCATCAGCAGTAACGGAATGCCCATGCCAAAGCCCAAGGCAAATAAGGCCGATCCACCCAAAACAGCATCGCCAGTTTGTCCGATATAAATTAAGGCGCCGGCCAGAGGCGCAGCTACACAAGGGCCAACAATTAAAGACGACAAGGCACCCATTATTGCCGCGCCTAAAAAAGAACCATCGCGGTGTTTATCGCTGCTGTTATGTAATTTGGATTGCAGGGATTTAGGTAGTTCCAGGTTGTAAAATCCAAACATTGAAAATGCCAGCAATACAAAAATTGCACTGAATAAAACGATGATCCAGGGTTGTTGAAAGGTGGCTTGTAAATTACTGCCAAATAATGCTGCTAAAATGCCTAGAACTGTATAGGTTAAAGCTGAGGCAGTCACATAACAAAGCGATAAAAGAAATGCTTTGCGTGTGGTTATCTGTTTTCCCTGTCCAACAATAATACCTGACAGAATTGGAATCATCGGAAAGATGCATGGAGTGAAAGCAAGCAGTAAGCCAAACCCCAAAAAGCTGAGCAAAGTCAACCAAAGAGTATCTTGATGTAGAGCATTAACTATTTGATCCTGTTCAGATAATGGAGGTTGAGAAGAATTGCTTATCGCACGGCTTGCTGCAGTATGCACTGCAGCTGGTAGCCCCAATTCTATGGTTTTTTGTATTGGCGGATAACATACGCCGCGTGAAGCGCAGCCTTGATATTTAACCAGCAAAGTCAGATTTTCTGGGCCATCGTTGGAACGTAACAAAGGCACTTCAAAGCCTACTTCCTTATAAAAAATTTCAACTGGACCAAAAGCTTCATCATGTTCAGGGATGCCATGGGGGATTTGATAATTCCCTAGCTGAATATCGTCAGGTTTAACAATTTTAACCTGAAATTTTTCCCGATACAGGTAATAACCATCGGCAATATTCCAGTTCAGAATCAAGGTGTTTCCATCCTTCACCGATGGGAGAAATTGGAAGGCCTGGTCTGCAGGCAGTAATTTTTTTTCAAAAGCACTTAAATCAATTCCTGACGGAGATTGCAATAGTTGACGAACAGGATCATTTTTTGCAGCGTTTGTGGCGGGTAAAGTAACTGTTAATATAGTTTGTTGCGGTGGATAACAAATCCCTAAATCGGCGCAGCCCTGGTGTTTTACAAGTAATTGGAAAGGGCCGGTGTGAGTATTTTTAATGATTGGAACGGGAATTTTTATGGTGTGGCGATAAGTGACCACTTCGCCAAAAAATTCGTCATGCTTGCTTTTTCCAGGAGGTAAAATGGCTTTGCCAAGTTTAATTTCAGGCGTTTTAGAGATAAAGCCCATTTTGTCCCGATATAAATAATAGCCGTCAGCAATGTCAAAAGTAACAATGATTTCCTGGTCTGAAATTGCTTGTGCTGAAATTTTAAATGCTTGCTCAGGGCGCAGCAGGTCTTCAGGATTGATGGCCTGACTGGAAAAAGGGAAAATTGAAAGGCAAAGAAAAAAAATTATTTTGTAGAAACGCATGAATTGATCCATTGCAAATATTCAGGAAGTCCTCGGTCGATAGAGACCGCAATTATTTCGGGAAGTTCATAGGGGTGGAGATTTTGAATGGTGCTTTCGACACTCTGGTAGTGCCTTTTTTCAGTCTTGGCCATGAGCAGACATTCGCTGGCAGTTTCAATTTCGCCTTGCCAGTGATAAACACTGGTCAGGCCAGGCAGAATATTGACACAGGCAGCCAGTTTTTCATTTATCAGTTGACGAGCGATTTTTTCAGCAGTCGGGTGATCAGGACAGGTGCTGAAGATGAGTAAGTATTCCATCAGAAATTTTTTTCTTGGGCAAAACTATTTTTAAGGCTGGCGGTAGTAATTCAGTTCTCAAACCCTTATATTGTAACAAATACAATTTTTTATTCGGACTGGTTATGAATCCCTTGCAAGTTATTTTTTTATTATTTCTGATAATTCCCTTTATCGAGATTTATTTACTGTTAAAGATCGGAGCCATTGTTGGCGTTTTCCCAACTATTTTTTTGGTGGTTTTCACTGCAGTTCTGGGCGCCTGGTTATTACGTCAGCAAGGCTTAGCGACCTGGCTAAGATTGCAGGAAAGTTTGGCAAAAGGGACCATACCTGCATTTGAAATGATTGAAGGCCCCATTTTATTAGTCGGTGGAGCGTTATTGTTAACCCCCGGTTTTTTTACCGATATTTTGGGTTTTCTCTGTTTAATACCGGCGACTCGAAAAAAACTGGCTAACTATATTATTGCCAAAGGTATCATCACAACAACTGGAGCAGCGCCTGGGCAACAAACACCAAAACCTGGTTCAACCAATGTTATTGAAGGTGAATATAAAAAAGAGGAGTAAAATTTACGATCAGGCCATTTCTTCAAGCTTAGCATCAAACTGATAATCAGTTTGCAGGCAATAATCCAGCCATTTGCCTAAAAAATAATTGAGCGACCATTTGTAATCCATGATTTTTTTGCTCTGGCTGGCATCGGTAACTGCTTTGAAAACATCAATTCTGCTGTGGTCGCGCAAAACCTCGGCCAATTTGGCATCGTTATAAAGTCGAATTTTTACTGCGGGTTCAAATAACTCATCCGGCGCATCGGGAAAACAATGTGTGAGTTGCAGCGTTAAGGTATACGGAGTTCGCTCAATAATTTTCAAGTGCAATGAGGGTTTATTAGAGTATTG
>CAZGYJ010000135.1:0-7937 GCA_964530345.1 uncultured Methylomonas sp. | reverse complement strand
CTGAAGCCAAAGTCGGCGGATTTAGTATTGAAATACTTTAAACCCAATCACTTTCGTAACTATTCAGCATATTTATAGATTCAATACCAGTAACTTATTCCTGAAGACGCCTTAAATACGTCCCTGTAGGCTTGGTGTGTCATCCATGACACATACACTTCTTTCATAAGTCACTGGTATTGAGTGATTTTAGCTAAATTAAACATGCTGAATAGTTACGTTCCGAATAGGAATTCCCATAATTAAACTATGTTAAATAGCTCATAAAAACTATTTCATATCCCTTATTTTTTATATGTATTTTAGTAATAAAATTTATTTTCTTTTTGTTTCATGCGGTTGTATTTTGGCCCAATAAATGCTTGTTAGAAACTGTCCTCCAATAAACTTTTAACAACTTAAAGATTAGTCAAGGAGCCTGACTTAAAAGATCAGAAAAGGATGTACTGCGAGAAAATTATCCATCTTTATAAATAAAGAGGTGAAAAATGAGCGAACAACAAGCAGCATTAGAATCAGTGCAAACTCAATCCATATCCTCCGGATCAGTCCTGCTAGGAACTGGTCTTGCGCTGGCATCATTTATTGTAGTACCCGCAATTGCAACACGGATCGGTCTTGGCCCAAGCCTTACCGGCGCCCTGAGAATAGCCTTGATGAGAGCATCAGCAAAAGCCAGCAGCGGTAAAACGGATGCCTCAGACGCCTGTACAACCAGCATTAGTTGTCATTAAGTTATAAATTTGTCTCTTCCTCAAACTTTAGCAAGGCTCCTTCCTTCCTTTTGCCTTGCTAGAGTTTTTTTTAAACTGTGGCAAGTTTGCTCATAACTATTTGAAGAAGTCACTTTTTTAATGACTTTTTATCCACCAACAATTACAATAAATTCATCTAAAAGACTGTACAACCGTAACAAAAAATGCTTCTTAATCCATAATCAGCTTTGTTACCATAAACAGCAAACCCAATAACACCCTCAAAACATGTCTGAAGAAAAAAAATCTTGCGATTTATGCGGCCTTCCAGTTGAAATTAGCGGCTTTACCCTGCTAACAAAGGAGGGAGAAAAAAACTTTTGCTGCGAAGGCTGTCTTGGCATTTATCAAATGCTCAATGAAGAACACCTATTACCCAATGAAACCGATAATTCCGATAAATAATTCAACACTGGAGACGCTCAATGAAAAACCATAACCATGGAGAACACGCAGCCGCAGCAACACATCATGCAGCTCATAATATTTCATCCCACATAATGAAAGGTGCAGCAATGTCAACTGGCGCAAAATCAGGAAGCCTGATTATCAATAAAATAGCCAAACATCCGCTTTTGATACTTGGCGCAGGCATTGTTGCCGGTTACCTTGCCCATAAATATAGAAAAGAAATCATTAACGCCGCATCCAGCGTCACAGACAAGAGCAAAAATTTTGTGTTACAACAAAAAGAAAATCTTGAAGATATTGTGGCCGAAAGCAAAGAAGCCAAAGACTAGCTAACTTGGTTTAATTATAAAGTAATTAAACTATGTTATTTAGCACGCCATTGCACCTGTAAAACCTCCCGTCCGAAAGACACCCAGCAGAATTTAGCATGTCAATACAGCAAGAAATAATTCTACGATATCGCTCAGAAGACCATGCAAGATTTCAGATTCCTGAAAAACTCAGCCAGGAAAATGCAGCTTTTCTCCTGCAAAAGGAAATATTACAAATTCCTGGCGTCTACAGGGTTTTCGTCTACTGCAAACAAGGCAAACTTGCTATCCACTTCATTCCTGAACTATTAAATTTTCCAGAATTAGCAAAACAGCTCTCTATGATTGTTAATGACCTTGAAAAACAAGGCCATCTGAAACAGCAAAAAAACAGATCCAAACCCAGAAAAAATTCATCGCTTTTTTCCCTTAAAGAAAAAATCAAAAAATCCGGACCCAGCCAATGGGCCAAGGAAAAATATGTCGACACCAAAGATACAGCCAGAGCAGTGGGTATCTTGGCCAAATTAGGCTTAAAAAATAAATCAGGCATCTTAAAGGATCCCGAAAAAACCATGATTAATTTCTTTAATGACATCCTGGTTCTATACCTGATTAAAAGCCATTGGCATTTAATCACGCAACATTGGATCCTCCGACCCTTTCGTTACCGTTATGAGTGGCTAACTGTTTTTTACCTAATGTATTTGCTGGTACGTTCAAGAATGCCAGAAAAAAACTAATTTTCCAGCACCATGCCCTCTAACAATCCGCAACCCAAGCATTTTCGGATCCTCCATCAACTGAAATCCCGACTCCGAATTTTCTCACCCGCATTAACACAGGACACTGAACGCGCCTATATTTTTGCCATTATTCTAAAAAAAAGACCTGAGATTAAAACCGTCAAAGTTGTTCCAGAAATTGGATCGGTAACAATCTATTTTGACAATAATAAACTGCCAAAAACCAATTTAATCATTATCCTGGATACAATTCTGGGTAATATTGGACAAAAAAAACTCAACTTGGGACAACAACAATCCAACAGCGCTGATCCTACCGCTCCAGAACGAGATATGAGTCTTTCCATCGAAGGAATGACTTGCGCATCTTGCGCACTACTCCTTGAACTCAGTTTGAGAAAAGACCCTAGAATATCCAAAGCCAGTGTCAATTTTGCCTCTGAAATCGCCACAATTACCGGACGTCTGACACGCAAGGATTTTGCCAACATCATCAGTTCACTGGGATACAAACCTAATACAATGGACACTCTAGCCCAACGACAACTGATCATTGAAAAAGAACAGCAACGACTGCAGTCAGCAAAAAAACGTGTCATTTGGGCCAGCTTACTAAGCTTACCAGTCGTGGCTATCGGTATGGCCATGCCTCGCTCCAGATATCTTCACTGGCTACAGTTTTTTTTATCAACACCCGTCATATTAGGCGCAGGCCGACCTTTTTTTGACAAGGCATGGAAACTTGCAAAACAAGGCACTGCCAACATGGATAGCCTGATTGCAATTGGCGTTGGTTCAGCTTATGGCTACAGCATTCCAGTTTTGATAAGAAATGGCCGCCATTTATATTTTGAAGCTGCCGCCGCCATTATTTCTTTCGTCTTATTAGGCCGCTACATGGAAGAAAAAGCGAGGGGAAAAGCGGGAGAAGCCATCCGAAAATTAATTGATCTTCAACCGCAAAAAGCAACTCTGTTAAAAAATGGAAAAGAATATATTCTCGACATTGATGAAATCAAACCTGGAGACATGTTACTGGTTCGCCCCGGCGAAAAAATACCCACGGACGGCGAGGTAGCAGAAGGACTTTCCAGCATTGATGAAGCCATGTTGACAGGCGAAAGCATTCCAGTTATTAAAGAAACCGGCCAGAAAGTTTTTGCTGGATGTGTTAACGGTACTGGCAGTTTAACTATCCGTGCAACAGCAGTCGGCCTGGATACTGTGCTTGCCAACATTGTCCACATGGTAGACCAGGCTCAATCAACTAAATTACCGGTACAAAAACTGGTTGATCGCGTATCAGCTATTTTTGTTCCTTCGGTAATGGTTTTTTCAGCCCTGACTTTTACTTTTTGGACTATCTCAGGCGCTCGCTTTACCACTGCATTCAGCAATGCCATTTCTGTCCTGCTGATCGCCTGCCCATGCGCATTAGGGCTGGCAACACCGATGGCAATAATGGTTGGAGCCGGTCAATCAGCTCGACGAGGCGTTTATATTCGCAATGGTGAAAGCCTTGAATTGGCAAATCACTTGACGACTATTATTTTTGATAAAACAGGAACGATCACTGAAGGAAAACCGGAAGTAACTGATTTTTTCAATGTCAGTAATTACAGCGATGAACTGGTCATTAAACTTTGTGCTTCAGCCGAAAATAACTCCGAACACTTTCTTGCCAAGGCGATTATCAATTACGCCAAACATTCAACTAATTACAAGCCCAAGCAAGTCTCACAATTCTCAGTAACACCCGGCAAAGGACTCATCGCGAAAATTAACCACTATCGGTTACTTATTGGCAATAAGATCTGGATGGAAGAACAAGATATAGACATCTATCTACTTACAGATACCGCCTACAAACTCGGGGACTCGGGAAAAACTCCTGTATTTGTTGCCATCAATGGCAAGGCGGCAGCTCTTTTTGGTATTGCCGATAGCCCCAGAAAACAAGCCAAATCTGCATTACAGGCACTCGATCAACTTCATATCCAGTCCCTCATGGTAACCGGAGACACCAAAGAAACCGCTGAATTTATTGCTAAACAGGTTGGAATTTCAACTATTATCGCCCATGCTACTCCAGAACAGAAATTGGCAACTATTCATCATTTACAAGACCAGGGAGAGAAAGTCGGGATGATTGGCGACGGTATCAACGATGCCCCAGCTCTGGCGGCTGCAGATGTTGGATTTGCGATTGGCCATGGGACTGATATCGCCATTGAATCTGCCGATATCACGCTAGTTAATGGCGATATCAGTAAAGTCGCAGAAACTATTGAATTAAGTTCCCTTACCATGCGTATCATCAAGCAAAATCTGTTTTGGGCTTTTGGCTACAATACTATTGCCTTACCCGTTGCTGCTGCGGGAAAACTCAACCCAATGATTGCATCTCTTGCAATGGCCTTGAGCTCAGTGTCAGTGATTATCAATTCATTACGTATTACCTCCAATAAATATCTCTATCATGACAATTGATTACGCCGTTTATGGCTCGGCTTTATTAGTCGGCTTTTTTGGTAGCGGCCATTGCATGGGAATGTGCGGCGCACTGGTTTCCGGTTTTTTTATGAAAACCGGCAAAAAATCTGTCTGGCCCTATATTGCATACCATCTTGCCAGAATCAGCATTTACACCATTGTCGGCATTATTGCCGCCACCATTGGGGTGGCCCTGGTCTCAACTGGTTTGATTGGAAAAATACAAGGATTTTTGCAGGTATTTATCGGTTTTTTTGTCATTATGCTTGCACTCGGTATTCTCGGTATTACGCCCTGGCAATTCTCGATGAAACTCTTGCCTACCCCTATCATCCATAAAATCTTCCTGACCGCCGCAAAACGTGGCTCGGCCACAGGAGCCGCATTAGGAGGCATGCTGAACGGGGTGATGCCCTGCCCGTTAACTTTTGCCATGGCGGTTAACGCTACCACTGCCAGTTCGCCTCTTGAGGGAGGCCTGATGATGCTGTCATTAGGACTGGGAACCTTGCCGACCATGTTATTTGTAACTTTCGCCTTTGCCAGACTCGGGACAAAATTTCGAGGTTATATGCTAAAATCAGCTGCAATTATCATGATTATCATGGGAGCAAACACCATGTATACAGGCATCAACTTTTTAGGTTACCGGGGCGGCTACGCCGATATTATTCAGAATACCAAAATGCTACACATGAACCATTAAAAAATGCTTCATGAAACTCTCTCAGGAAGATCAGCGCAAACTGGCTGAAGCTGCAATAATTCTGGCACATCCCAGTTTTACCCGCAAAATCACTCATTCAGCAACCCAGACTATTGAAAAAACAACGCAGCTGCTACCTGAGCAGCTAACAAAGTCGTTAACCCGAATTACACACTCGACTTTAGAAAAATCGCTTGATAGCGCATTATTGACCTTACATCCTCAAAAACATCTCCAACCCAGAAAAAAAACCCATCAGTTATTTGCCAGCATTAGCGGTGCGGCGGGAGGAGCTTTTGGTCTTCCAGCATTAGCCATAGAACTACCCGTCTCAACGGCTATAATGCTTCGTTCAATTGCAGAAATTGCTCGCAGTCAGGGTGAGAATATTAATTCACCGGAGACCAAACTCGCCTGTTTGGAAGTTTTTGCTCTGGGTCATGAGGCAACACCAACAAAGGATACCGAGACTGGTTATTATGCAATTCGGTCATTATTGGCAAAATCCATGTCTGATGCCGCTTCACGCTTAACTGTCCAAGAATTAAGCAAACAAAGCTCGCCTGCTCTAGTGAAACTTTTAAAAACGATAGCGACCCGCTTCAGCATTACCGTTTCAGAAAAAATGGCCGCACAATCGATTCCAGCAATTGGCGCCATAGGTGGCGCTTCAATCAATCTCCTGTTTATCCGATACTTTCAGGAAATTGCTGAAGCACATTTCGCAGTTAGATTTTTGGAAAAAAAATATACTGCCGAGCATATTGAAAAGCTATTCAAGCAGGAAGTAAATCGTCTCTAAAAAGTACACAACCTACATTTATATTCCGCTGAGACTTACACTCATGAACAAAAGATGCTTGTTTTTAGTGTCAATTTTTGGATAATATCAGTCAATCATTACTTATACCGCCTGTCATCTACAAGTGCTAATTGGCCCATATAAACTAACAAACAATCTGGTTTTAGCGCCAATGGCTGGAGTTACTGACCAGCCATTCAGAAAATTATGCAAAAAACTGGGTGCCGGTTTAACTGTTTCTGAAATGGTGGCCTCAAACCCCGCTTTGCGTACGCATAAACGGACTTTGCTTAAAACTGATCACCAAAACGAACCAGGGCCTATCTCCGTCCAAATACTGGGGGCTGATCCACAACAAATGGCCGAAGCTGCCAAATTTAATGTTGCTCGTGGCGCTCAAATTATTGATATTAATATGGGATGTCCTGCCAAAAAAGTTTGTTCTGTCTCTGCTGGCTCTGCTTTATTACGCGATGAATCTTTAGTTCAGAAAATACTGAACATAGTCGTTAATAGTGTAGATGTTCCTGTTACCTTAAAAATCAGAACCGGCTGGGATGAAAACAGCCGAAATGCCGTAAACATTGCCAAAATTGCCGAACAAGAAGGCATTGTTGCATTAGCTGTTCATGGCCGCACTCGAGCCTGCGGTTTCAGAAGCACTGTAGAATATGAAACCATCCGAAAAGTGAAACATGCTGTCAATATTCCGATTATTGCCAATGGTGATATTGACTCTGCGGATAAGGCAAAAAAAGTCTTGCAATTCACTGGCGCTGATGGCGTCATGATTGGCCGCTCAGCACAAGGGAAGCCCTGGGTTTTCAGGGAAATACAAAGCATTCTTGAAACTGGGGAGAAAATTTCTCCGCCTTCTATTCAGGAAATACAGGCAATTGTTCACTCGCATCTTGATTCACTTTACCACTTCTATGGCAATCAAAGCGGTGTTAGAATAGCCCGTAAGCATATTGGCTGGTACTTTAATGGTCTAAGGAAAGTACCTCCAACAATTATAAAAAAAATATACCAGGCAGATCACCCCGATGATCAACTGGCACTCGTAATGAACGTTTTTCAGCAACTCAAACTTGGTCAAATAGCTTAATTATGGAAACTTCACAACAAAATCAAAACAATGACTTTGTAACGATTAAAAGCCGACGGACTGGAGATTTACCATTATCCGGTCAGGTTAGAATAGCGGTTGATAATTATTTTTCTCAACTCAATGGATTTGAATCGACAAATCTATACGAACTTGTTATCCGGGAAGTCGAAAAACCACTTATTGAAGCAACCCTGGAAAATCTTGGTCATAATCAAACCAAAGCGGCAAAAACGCTAGGTCTTAGCCGTAGCACACTACGTAAAAAAATGGATCAATATGGTCTCAGTTAAGGCCATCAAACCCCAACTTTAAAAAAGCTCTCGAACTTGCAGCATACCTTTCGCGTAAGAATACGACTTTATCGTGAAAACTTTTTTTGTGGAAAATTTTTAAAAATAACCATTATGCGAAAGGTATCTTTTGGAGCATGCACGAAATAACTTCATCAACTCGTTTGTCTTTTTGACCGTCTTCTGCGTTGTGGCAACACAGTTACATAGTTTGCTATACGCCTGCCACCACGCCTTGAAGACAAACAAAAACCCTACGCCAGTTGTCGAATTTATTCCGTGCGCGTTCCTTATCAATCTCCATTAATCTTT
>CAZGYJ010000134.1:5479-8022 GCA_964530345.1 uncultured Methylomonas sp. | reverse complement strand
AGCTTGCCCCCTGTGCCGTAGTGAAGTCACGGATTTAGGTTTAAGATAGCGATTCGGTTTTACTAAACGCCTGCCATCAAATACAACAATTTAGAATAAAATATGCGATACAATTAAGCGATAAATCCAGGCTTTATTAGATCAATAAGATGAAAAGCGATGTTTAAATTTTTACCAGGAATCATTTTAATCCAACTGGTAACTGCTGGCCTTGTATATGCTGCAATTCTCCAATCAGAACAACGCCAACTTGTCGTCGTTATTATTTTTTTATCCTTACTGGTATCCATTCTGGCCTCATTTTGGTTTTCTGCAGTTGCCAGGGATATGCACAAGGAAGAAATAATCAGAATCCAGGATCAACATGCTCGGGATCGTGAAAAATTACTGGTCAATGCAGAACGTGAAAAAGCTGATATTGCCACAGCCAGTTACCAAAAAATCGAAAAAGAGACTCGCAAAGTACATGCCAGAGCAAATTTCAAAGTAGGTGCAGCTTTTGCTGCTGCAATGGGAGCAGGCGGATTGATGATCTTTACCCAACTTGTAACTGTCGGGGTTATGATATTAATCGCATCCGGAAGCGGATTGGCAGGTTATTTAATGCGTGCTCGTCAGGAAAGACTTTCCAAACGTAAACAATTAGCAGCGAATGAAAGCAACTTGATCACTATTAATGAGCCATCTCCAAAACAGTTGCACAAAGATTAATAAAAACATGCTCGTTATATTAGAATATTCCCCTTTTTATTCTTAACATCATCATGAGAACTTCTCGATTTCCGTTAAACACTATCAAAGAAACCCCTGCTGATGCTGAAATCGCCAGCCATAAATTAATGATCCGTGCTGGTCTGATACGAAAACTGGCAGCTGGTCTTTATACCTGGTTACCGCTGGGATTGCGGGTTTTGCATAAAGTAGAGCAGATCACACGGCAAGAAATGGAAAACACCGGAGCACTCGAGGTTTTGATGCCCGCATTACAACCCGCAGAATTATGGCAGGAAACCGGTCGTTGGGATCTTTATGGCCCGGAACTGGCACGATTGAAAGATCGGCATGATCGTGATTTTTGCCTCGGCCCTACTCATGAAGAAATTATTACAGATTTGGCGCGAAATGAATTAAGAAGCTACAAACAACTTCCTATCACCTATTTCCAGATACAAACCAAATTTCGGGATGAAATCCGGCCTCGTTTTGGCATTATGCGATGCCGTGAATTTATTATGAAAGACGCTTATTCATTTCATTTGAATGAGCAATCTTTACAAGAAACCTACGATTTGATGTATCAGGCCTACAGCAATATTTTTTCCCGTCTTGGCTTGCGTTACCGAGCTGTGATTGCAGATTCTGGTTCCATAGGCGGTGCGGTTTCACATGAATTTCATGTTCTGGCAGATTCTGGGGAAGATGCTATCGCGTTTTCAACGGAAAGTGAATATGCGGCCAATATTGAAAAAGCGGAAGCAGTGGCACCAGTTGGCTCTCGTTCTGAACCCAATCAAAAACTAACATTGGTTGATACCCCCAATCAGCATAGCATTGATGAAGTTTGCCAGTTTTTCAACATTGAACCCGAACAATGTCTAAAAACCTTGATAGTTAAGGCTGATGATGAACAAAATAACCTGATTGCCTTATTACTTCGTGGCGATCACGAACTCAACCCGATCAAAGCAGAAAAATTACCTGGAATCGCTTCGCCGTTAACATTTGCAAGCGATGAGGAAATTAAGCAAAGCATTGGTTGTGAACCTGGCTCAATTGGCCCAATTGGCTTAAAAATTCCAATTATCATCGATCAAAGTGCAACACTGTTAGCTGATTTTGTTTGTGGCGCTAATCAAAATGGCAAACATTATTCAGGCGTCAATTGGCAACGTGATTTGCCGTTACCTGAACGGGTTGAAGATTTGCGCATGGTTGTTGAAGGAGACCCTAGCCCAGACGGCAAAGGTGAATTGACCATCGCTCGCGGTATAGAAGTTGGTCATATTTTCCAGTTGGGAAAAAAATATTCTGAGGCCATGAAAGCTGCTGTCATTAATGAAGATGGCAAAAATCAAACCATGGTAATGGGTTGTTATGGTATTGGAGTTTCTCGGATAGTTGCGGCAGCTATTGAACAAAATCATGATGACAAAGGCATCATCTGGCCAGCAAATCTTGCTCCTTTTCAAGTTGCCCTATGCCCAATGAATATGCATAAATCTGTCCGCCTGAGAGAAGCGGCAGAGCAACTATATCAACAAATGCTGGACGCAGGCCTGGATGTTTTATTTGATGACCGAAAGGTACGGGCTGGTTTTATGTTTTCTGATATGGAGCTTATTGGCATTCCGCATCGTGTGGTACTTGGCGACCGGGGACTTGACAACAATGTTATCGAATACAGAGGTCGAACTGATACGGAAAATCAGGAGATTCCATTACCTGCAATTATTGAATTTCTGAAACAAAAAATGAGTTAGGAACGCGCATGGAATAAGTTGGGCAACTGGTGCAATATTTTTATTGGTATCCAAGGCGTAGAA
>CAZGYJ010000134.1:0-5379 GCA_964530345.1 uncultured Methylomonas sp. | reverse complement strand
ATAATAAGACAAGCCAGTTGTTTAAGTTATTTCATGCAGACTCCTAAATTACCTTAATGATTATTAAGCAACTGATTTGCCGTGGTTAGAGCATAAATAACCGCTTGGGTTCTTATCAGATGTCGATTACCGGAAAATAATTTCTGGCTTGTGTGAATGTTATCAGGCTTTTGCAACCAACCGAAAAGTACTGTTCCTACTGGTTTGTCTGGACTACCACCGCCTGGGCCAGCAATACCGCTAATAGCGATTGCAAAATCGGCAACACTATTTTGGATTGAACCAATCAGCATTTCCCTGATAGTTGCTTCACTAACAGCGCCTAATTTATTTAAAGTAGATTCCTGAACGCCCAACATTTGAATTTTTGCAACATTACTGTAAGTGACAAAACCACGATCAAACCAGAGAGAACTGCCCGGAACTTCCGTGATAGCCATTGCGCAAGCACCGCCAGTACAGGATTCAGCAGTGGCTATTTGCAATTTTCTGGCAACCAGCAAATGACCCAGTTGTTCAGCCAATTTATAAATTTCTTCATTCATAGACAAATAATTTTTCGTCACTAATGCCAAAGCCAAATAAACCACACACCCCTATGATGCAGCAATATTTACGCATCAAATCGGAACATCCAGATACTTTATTATTTTACCGGATGGGTGATTTCTATGAGTTATTTTTCTCAGATGCCAAAAAGGCTTCAGGACTTTTGGATATAACCCTGACCAGCCGTGGTGAATCGGCTGGCACCCCTATCCCAATGGCCGGCATTCCTTATCATGCAGCTGAAGGATATATTGCCAAATTACTCCGAAAAGGAGAATCCATTGCGATTTGTGAACAAATTGGCGATCCGGCAACATCAAAGGGACCTGTCGAACGAAAAGTGGTGCGCATCGTCACACCGGGAACTGTCACTGACGAGGCATTGCTTGAAGATAGAAAAGATAATCTACTAGTCGCCATTTTCCAGCAAGAAAAAAGCTTTGGCCTGGCCAGTTTGGATTTAACCAGCGGCCGTTTTGTTTTGCAACAATTCACGGATATTGAACAGCTACTGGGAGAACTGGAAAGACTCGATCCTGCGGAGCTGTTAATAAGTGAAGACAGTGAATTATCAACACTGCTTAAAAATCGAAATGGATTGTGCTTGCGTCCGCCTTGGCATTTTGATACTGAAAGTTGTCGGAAATTATTACTAAAACAATTTAATGTTTATGATTTACAGGGCTTTGGGTGTGAACAACTGCCTTTGGCAATTTCCTGCGCGGGATGTATTTTGCAGTATGTTCAAGATACTCAAAAAAATTCATTACCGCATATTCAGGGTATAGCTGTTGAAAACCATGAACAAAGTATTCAACTAGATGCTGCCAGCCGCAGGAATCTTGAGTTGGATTATCATCCTTCCGGCGAAATCAAATATACCCTGTTTGGCACGCTGGATTATTGCGCAACAGCAATGGGAAGTCGCTGTCTGAGGCGCTGGATTAACCGGCCATTACGAAATCATCAAATATTGAATAACCGATATAACTGTATCGAATCATTACTGGAAAACCATCTTTATGAAACTGTTCATGATAACCTGAAACAAATTGGGGACATTGAAAGAATCAGCGCCAGAATTGCCCTAAAATCAGCCCGTCCTCGTGATTTGGTGGTTCTGCGAAATACATTAAGAGTCTTGCCGGCTCTCCAGAAAAATTTATCGGAGACCGGTAATCCGGGAATCGAGACACTCTGCCAGTCAATTGGCGAACATCCTGAATTACTTGAGCTTCTTGAAAAAGCAATTATTGACAATCCTCCCGTGCTGATTAGAGATGGCGGCGTCATTGCAAAAGGCTACAACAAGGAACTGGATGAATTGAGAAATTTAAGCCAAAATGCTGATCAATTTCTTCTGGATATGGAAATCAGAGAAAAACAAACAACCGGTATTTCAACATTGAAAGTCAATTATAATCGAGTACATGGCTATTATATCGAAGTACCTCGCTCTCAAGCCGATCATGTGCCTGATTATTATACACGCAAGCAAACCCTGAAAAATGTTGAACGCTATATCACTTCGGAATTAAAAGCATTTGAAGACAAGGTTCTCAGTGCCAGGGGAAAATCACTTGCTTTTGAGAAATCACTTTATGAAGAGTTATTAGAAACAATTAACCATTCACTAACAATTTTACAACAATGCGCTGCAGCACTCGCAGAACTTGATGTACTCGTTACTTTTGCCGAACGATCTGAGAAATTAAATCTTAACCGCCCATCGTTATCATCAAAATCTGGCATCAAAATCGTAGCAGGTCGCCATTTAGTAGTTGAACAGGTGATTGATACTCCATTTGTTGCCAATGATTTATATTTTTCTACAAAACGGAAAATGTTGATTATTACCGGCCCTAATATGGGAGGTAAATCTACCTACATGCGACAGACGGCTTTAATTATCATTCTTGCACATATCGGATGTTTTACTTCCGCGCAATCATTACAATGCGGCCCGATCGACAAAATCTTTACTCGCATCGGCGCATCAGATGATTTGGCCAGTGGCCGATCAACTTTTATGGTGGAAATGTCAGAAACAGCCAATATTTTACATAATGCCAGCAAAAACAGTTTGATTCTAATGGATGAAATTGGCCGGGGTACCAGTACTTTTGATGGCCTATCCCTGGCTTGGGCCTGTGCTGAATATTTGGCAAAAAAAACTCTCGCCTATACTTTATTTGCAACACACTACTTTGAATTAACGGCCCTCGCCGATGAGCTAAGTGTGGCGCATAATGTCCATTTGGATGCCATGGAACACGGCGACAAAATTATTTTTATGCACAGCGTTAAAGATGGGCCGGCCAATCAAAGTTATGGCTTACAGGTGGCCGCATTAGCCGGTGTGCCTGATCATGTTATTGAACAGGCTCGGGGCAAACTAAGGCATTTGGAAAATACTGCTTACCTTGATCGTCAATCAGGAAAAACCAGCCAGCAACTGGATTTATTTTCGACCAACGATTGTCATCCTGCCGTTTGTCTACTGAAAGATTTGGTTCCGGATAATATTAGCCCCCGGGAAGCATTGGATATTCTATATAAATTAAAAAAAATGGTCTAAATAAAAGTCCCGTGCTCGTTCCTAAGTGACTTACCACGCCATTGGCAATTTTTTATTGATTTTGATGATTTTATTCTCGATAGTTAAATAATTACCGGTTTCCAGCTCTTTCAGAATACGACTGATCATTTCTCTGGAAGATCCTACACGCAATGCAATATCCTTATGTGTTAATGGAATAGTTACCACCTGCTCTCCTTCTTCATTGGTTTCTGAAAGATCGAGTAATAATTTGACCAATCTTCCATAAACATCCATTAATGCTAAACCTTGCGCTAAATAAGTAATTAATCTGACCTTATTACACAAATATTTGATAACACTGATTGCAATGGCGGAATTTTCTTCAAGCAGTTTATAGAAAGGGGCTTTGTGGATAATCAAAAACTCGCATTTCTCATTGGAAATCACATTGGCAGAGCGTGGCTCTGCATCCAGTAAAGATAATTCCCCAAACTGATCACCAGACTTTAATGTTGTCAAAATCATTTCCTTGCCATCATCATTGGCGACCATGACATTAACCGTACCTTGTTTGATAATATACATTGCACTGTCATCATCGCCTTCATTGATAACATAGGTGTTTTTTGCAACCTTTCTGGTTTTGGTTAACTCTGCAATTGCCTGCAAGTCGGCTTCGTCAAGATCTTTAAATAAATCATTTTTTTTCAGAATATCTATTGTTTCCATCAGTTTGCTCACTTTATAACAATGAGTTGAGGTCAGATATATTAGTCACTGACCTGGGCAATCCAGTCTTCCAGATTATAATAATTAGTCATGCGATTGATTTTATTATTTACTATCTCAAAAAAAGCACCCGCAGGTAAGCGGTATTTTTGGCCCCTGGCTTTGGGAAGTCCTGAATCATGGTTTATATATTCTCCAAGCACCACAAATTCTGCGGCGGCTCGTGCACCATCATCTGTCGCCATAATAACGATATCAACTATTTGTTCTTTATAATTATTATTCATGCAAGCCATAAACTGCTTGAAGGCATCCTTTCCAATTTCCCGTTTGCCCTGATTGACATCATGTACGATATCGTCAGCCAGTAACTCAAAAAAAGTATCCATATCACCGCTATTAAAAGCTTGATAATACTTATTGATAATTTCAATGGTTTTTTGTTTCATACTAATCTCATTAATTTTTATAACTTTGTTTTTTTTGAAAAGATGAGGATTTAGCTTTCATGCCAAAAATTGCATTGTAACGCTTTTGGGAACGTGAGTGATTTTTTTGAAAAACATATTATGACCATTAACCAGCAAGCACCGGAAACAGTCCTTTCAAACCATTTGCTATAAATTCAACTGCCAGTGCCACCAACAACATACCAATAATACGCGTAAAAATGTTTACCCAGGTTTGACGTATACGCTTGGAAATCCACGGCACGCTTCTAAGAACCAGCCACAAGATAAAACAAATAGCGGCAATCTCACCGGCCATCAGCCCATAATGATAAGGATAAGTACCACGGTTTGCATACAAAATAACTGCTCCGATAGCTCCCGGCCCTGCTAACAATGGAATTGAAATTGGTACAATCGCAATTGATTCTGCCTCTTCTGTTACTTCCGCCTCCTGCTCATTTTGTACGATTCCGCTGACTTTTGCTTGCAGCATTGAAATCGCTAACATTAATAAAACAATCCCTGCACCAACTCCAAATGAATAAATACTGATGCCAAAAAATGTCAGCATTGACTCGCCTAATATCAATGCCGAAAATAGCACCGTAGCAACAGTCAATACAATCTGTTTCTCAATTTTTCTCAGTTCCTGATTGCTCTTGCCATTGGTCAAGGCAATGAAAATTGGAATCGTTCCAATAGGGTCAACGACAGCCAATAATCCAATAAATATTTTTATGTATTCTGTGTAATCAAGCATCATAAAAAAAGAAACCCAAGTGTTGATTCTATCAACACTTGGGTTTCAATATTTACTGTTTTTAAATTTTTTTCTGTTTGACAAACAAGTTCATTTTTATAAAACCGCCAGTTTCGGCACTCAGGATTTTTCTATGTTAATAATCCTCGCCTTTTTACCTAGCGTTTCCCGTCTAGGAATATGTATAGTTAGCAAACCATTTTTCATTGACGCTTTAATGCTTTCATCATCCGCATCATCTGGCAATGCCAGAACTCGTTGAAAAGCACCATAACGACGCTCGATGCGATAAAAATTTTTCTCCTTATTCTCACTTTCTTCTTCTTTGTTCCCCTGGATTATCAAAC
>CAZGYJ010000133.1:0-8022 GCA_964530345.1 uncultured Methylomonas sp. | reverse complement strand
ATATTTAATAATTTTAGTTAAATTAAATACGCTGAATAGTTACGCTGAACTTTTCATTGCATCATTTATAAAGTAACAGAATTCCTGAAACAAATAAAAAACCAGCAAAAATCTTGCTGTATCTTTTATTATCAATCCGGGTGTAGATGATTTCCTCAGTCAGTAAGAAAACCAGAACACCGATTTGCATAAAAAAAGAGCTTTCCGAAAAAGAAAACTGATAATTTTTACCCAATACAGCTAAAGTAAGTAATTGAAAAACTGCAAATGTTGCATAGCATACTGCTATCGTTACTCTGGTTTGGTTTTTGTCATATTGCTTGGCATGAACAATAGCCGTTAATAATGAACCACCCAGATTAGTTAAACCATGAATAACACCCATAATAGCCAGATAAGTTCTTTCAAATTTCACCAAGGATTCAAGTAGCTTTTCCAGATGCGGCGAGAAATTTTTCAGAGCGACAAACATCAGAAAAATACCAACCAGAATATTAATATTGATTTTCGAGATGGAAACGATAAATAAAAACAGTACCACAAAAGGAATTGTGAATATTAAAACATTGCGAAAAAAAGGCCGGTCTACCAATGGGTAGTGTTTTAAAATTTGCAAGGCATTAATAGCAATAGAAATAGGTAATAAAATCCGCAAGGTATTGATAAAATCATAACCAGCGAGGAGCATTAACGGGGTGCCAAATAATAGAACGCCTACTCCAAAAATGGATTGGATGACAGCGGTAATGGTGATGATCAGTAAAATATCGGTAGGCATGTTGAATTGTATTTATCTATAATGCTAATGACGGACAGTAAATGTTTTAATCGTTATTTCCTTCTCTCAATACCATACTAAAATTTTAAAATCCCGGGGACAATTTTTCCAATGTTTTTAGCCAAGATTACATGAAATGAAAGACAAAGTCTTTGCTTTACAGAACCTGAAAGAACAAATCACAAAACAGGCATTATCAAAACTGGAGTCCGGAATATTAAAAGACGCGGTTGATCACTATAAAAAGCTTATGGTTGACCCAGAGGTAATTGAATATCGCAAACAGCAAGTCAATGGTTATTTGCGAAAAGCTCAGGATTTGACAATTAAAGAGGTTTTCAATGATGTACAAAATCTCTGGAATGAACATTTAGGGAATGAGCAACAGAAAAAAGACATTGAACAAATTTTTATCAATTTGATTCAATCCCAAAACCAGGATGAAATTCATCAACAACTAAAAACTCTAACAGTAGAGCAGATAGATCAGCAATACCCGTTATTTTCAATGGCCTTGGGTGCTTTGATGCTAACCGGGAAATCGGAATTAGAGCAATATTTGCCAGTAGAATCAGCTTTTATTGCTCATTTCAAATCAGCACAGGAGGCATTAACCCGATTTCATGTTGATTCGCCCGAAGCGATAAGGAAAATCATAAAAAAAATTCCTTATCATTCTGCTTTCAGAGATTTCAGAATTCTGATAAATGCGGCTTTAGCAATGCCTTTTTTGACTGGGAATGAGGTAAGGCTATTAAATAAAATTTCCTGTCATTCAGCTTATTTTCAAGCAGCAAAAGCATTGTTGGCAATCGCACAAGGTGAGACGGATTTTACTCAAAACCTGATGTTTTTCAATTCCCGGCTAACAAATATAATTGCAGAAATTAAGGACCTCAACAAACAACAACGACAGTTTGTTGAAGAACTGGCGAAACTACGCCAACCTTTATCAGCCAAAGAAAAATTCAATTTAGCTATTAGATTTCAAGCCTTACTGAAAAAACAACTTGCCCAACAATTTTGTTTGGCAATACTTCGTGAATATCCTGAAGGAATTCAGGAGATAAAAGAGAATTTTTTTGCAAACAATGAATTTGAACAGAACAGAGTGCAGGCATTGCTTGCTGAACAGGACAAAAAATTAGATGATGCTGAATTTTTCTGGCGGCAATGCATAAGGAATCTTAAAGACAATAACACGGACAGTCGGCTAAAGATTGCCCTGATTTTGCGACACCTTGCTAACATACTGCCGGAGTCGGAACGGGCAGAGTGTCTAATGGAAAGCCTGCAATATGATGCTGATGACCGGGCGAGTGTTGAGCAAATTTTAAAACATTTTTGTCAGAAGCAACATCTCGACGAAAATCAGCTGTCTTTTATGGAACAGGCTGTTAAACAATTTCCTGAAGATATTGAAATTCTGATCCATGCAATACAGGTTTCCATAAACATCGACAACAAGGAAAAAGCGCAGCAATATGCAGAAAAAACCCTGGCAATAGATCCGCTGAACAGTTTTGCAAAACAGGTGGTCGTGAATGGATATATTGAACAGATCAGGAGCTTTCTACAAAACAAAGAGTTTCAACGCGCCAATAAAACTATTCAACAAGTAAAAGCAATACAACTTGGTAAAGCTGAAATGGTACAGATTCAACTATTAGAGGCATTTTTATACTTCGTTGAGCAAGACAAACAACTGGGCTTGGAAAAAATAGCCCATGCTTTTGTATGCAGACAATATGATCCAGTCAATGCCCATTTTCAAGCAGCAATGGAAGCACAACTAGCAGGATTACCGGTGGCTACAATTTTAAAAAGTTTACCGCCCGTCACAAATCATTCGTTATCATCACAATCATTTGAACAGCTAATCAAAACAATTTCCCATTATCACAAGGATGAAGGTTATAGACGTCAATTGTACAAAAGTCTGGAGAAAATCAAATCGTCATTGAAGCAATCATTGCAACAAGTCAATTATGATGAAAATCTGTTATTAGCATTTTGCAAGTTATTAACAGGAATCCAGCATTATCAACTGTTACGCTATTGTTCTAAATTAGCGCTGAAAGACCACCAAAAACCCGTGTGGGGATTTTATTCCGTGGTTGCCGAGACTGAGAACAATCCTGAGCGTTGTAACATTCAGCAATACCTGGCATTAAAATCAGATCTGGCCAATGCCCGTTTGCAACAGGATTACCGTACTGTATTGGAACTCGAACATTTTCTGGATCAATATCTAAAGATTCACCCTCAACAAAATCTGGATATGATAGAAGATGCAATGAAAGTTAATGAAGCCAATTTCCAGGAAAATGATGGCGGGGCGATGGAACAGCTTTTCGGGAAAATACCGGATCGGGAATTTTCCTTACTCAATAAAGAAATGGATAAGCTGGCTAAAAAATTATCTCCGGAACAATTGGTCGGGCAGGTTTTCCCTCAACATGAGCAAAGCACAATTTTGTCAGCATTGATGAATGATCCTGATTTGTATACTGCCATGCTGGTTCTGAAAGCGGCTGACAAAATGGATATTGAAATAAACGTGACACTGAAAGACGTGCTTGATTGTTTTGGTATTGATAAAAAATAATGGTTTTTCCGGAAATAGCTGAACGCTTTGTATGAATACTCCCTATGATATTTTAGATATTTCCATTGATGCGAGTGATGCAGAAATTAAACAGGCATATCTTCAGCAAGTAAAGAAATATCCCCCGGATCTTGATGCTGATCAATTTCGTGTTATTCATCATGCCTATTTGGCTATCAAGGATAAAAAGAGTCGTCTCAGTTATGAATTGTTCACGTTACCAAAAGCAGGGTTTGATGAACTGGTAAATCAGATGCTACATACTGATCGCCCATCAAAAATAACGGCAGAACAATTCAACGAGCTACTCCAGGCAAGCATTGATGAAACAGCAATACTAAATATTTTTACCGACCCGGATAACAAATGAATAACGACTCCACGGAAAATGATTTGCTGAAGGAATTTGAAAATTACCTGAAGCAGGCGAATCTCGAAAATTTGCCAGTGGGCGATCAGCCAGATCTGAATACCGTACTGGCAGAGATTTCAGGGCTGAAAACTGAAGTCAAGGCAGAATCAAGGCAGTTTAAAAAAACCCTGGACAACCTGAATTCAACGCTGACCAGTTTACAGGAAGATAACAGGGTTCTGACCAAACAACTTGAGGAATCCAAGCAGCGTTTGCAAACCGAACGAAATGAATTGATAAAAACCATGCTGCTGGAAATGCTTGAGGTATATGATCGGTTAACTGAAGGTATGACGATGTTAAAAAAATATCAGCCAGTTAAAACATTATTCAAAAGTTCAAGAAAAAAAGATATTCGTGTCATTAATCGTTATAGAGAAGGGCAGGGAATGACCATCAGACGTTTTGAGCAATTATTGTGGCATTATAAGGTCAGACCGATAGAATGTGTTGGCAAGCTTTTTGATCCTGAAAAAATGCATGCAGTAGCAACTGCATTTGATTCAACCAAGGACAATGGCAAAGTGCTTGAGGAACTGCGCAGAGGGTTTTTATTTCAGGGGCAGGTGCTTCGGTTGGCTGAAGTTAAAGTAAACAAAATCAAGGAATCAACAGAATGAGTGAAACAATTATCGGTATTGATCTTGGCACAACCAATTCGGAAGTGGCTATCGTCGAACAAGGTAAAGTTAAAATCATTGAACGCAATGGCCAAAAAATTCTGCCTTCATTTGTCGGCATTGATGAAGATGACAAGGTAATAGTTGGTGATACAGCCAGAAATCAATATTTACTTTATCCTGAGCGTACTGTTAAATCCATTAAAAGACAAATGGGGCAGGACACCCAAGTAAACTTGGCTGGAAAATCTTATGTCCCGCAAGAAATTTCAGCCATTATTTTAAAAAGCTTAAAGCAAACAGCCGAACAATATTTGGGGAGACCAGTCAGCAAAGCGGTGATTACTGTTCCAGCCTATTTTTCTGATGTACAGCGACAGGCAACCCGCGAAGCAGGTGAAATTGCCGGTCTTGAAGTAGTAAGAATGATAAATGAACCTACTGCGGCGGCACTTAGTTATGGCGCAGCGCATGACCAGCCAAAAAAAATGCTGGTTTATGATCTTGGAGGTGGAACCTTTGATGTTTCAGTTGTCAATGTTGAATCTGGCGTTGTAGAAGTACTGTCGAGTCATGGAGACAATCATTTAGGAGGAGACGATTTTGATCAGCAGATTATTAATTTTTTACTGGATCACATAAAAAACACCTACCAGATCGATGCGAGTGCTAACATCAAGGCAATGGCGCGCATATCTCGTGCGGCAGAGGAGGCAAAAAAAGCACTCTCAGATCAGCCTTTTGTGCAAATCGAAGAAGAATATTTACTGCAACACCAAGGATCACCCATCCATTTGTCAGTAGAGCTTTCAAGAGATGAATATGAACAAATGATTGAAGAATATATTTATGCTACTTTGGATGCAGTTCATATTGCATTAAGGGGAGCAAAAATTGCCTCTTCAGGTATTGATGAAATAATTCTTGTCGGTGGCTCAACACGTACCCCATGTATTCGCGAACGCCTGTTCAACGAATTTGGTTTTGAACCCCATACCGAAATTGATCCTGATTTATGCGTTGCCATGGGCGCTGCCATTCAGGCAGCAATGATAGCAGGCGAAAAAGTTAATACAGTTCTGGTGGATGTAACGCCCTACACTTATGGAACCAGCGCTTTAGGTGTTTTGAATGGTGAATCATACCCGTTTACTTTTGTTCCTATCATTCATAAAAACAGTACCTTGCCAATTCGTAAAACAGAAGCCTTCACTACTAGTTACGATGGTCAAGAATTTGTTGATATCAATATTTATCAAGGCGAAGATTCTGATGCTTTGAACAATACTAAAATTGGTGAATTTCAGGTTACGGGACTGAAAGATACAAAGGCAGGGAATGTTATCACTTTAACGCTGGAACTGGATCTCAATGGTGTTTTGCATGTATCCGCCCAGGAAAAACAAACCGGATTGGAAAAATCCATCACCATAAAAGATGCTTTAACCCGTTACCAAGGTGAGACGCTGGAAAAAGCCAGGCAACGCGTTACATCCATGTTCGGGCAAATGGATTCCAAACTGTTTGACCAAGATAATCCAGAGCTGGAACAAACTGACACCCCGGAAATCAATTCAGCCAGGAAATTATTAAGCAAGGCGGAAAAATTACTGGGTCAGGTTTCAAGTGAAGATAAGGACGATATCAATGAGCTTGTTACAACGATCAACAAGTTGATCAAGTCGGGGGATCTTGAAGGGCTTGATGAAGCGACGACTCAATTAAGCGATATTATTTATTATCTGGAATCCTGATGGAACGCTGTCCGGTTTGTCAAGCGCGTATCAGAAACAAAGAAACTTGTCCAAGGTGTAAAGCCAATTTAAAAACAGTAATTCAAAGCGAGAAAAACGCAAAACTTTGGCTAGCAAAAGCCATTCATTATCTACAAAACAATGAAACAGAATCTGCGATCAATGCACTGGAAAAGTCATTATGGCTAAATAAAACATTACTTGGAGTGTCAGTAAGACATTTCCTGATCCGAAAACAAACCAGGAAAATTTTAATACTCTTGCAACAAAAAAACCTGACAGCAGCAAAAAAACAGATTTACCTTATCCGTCGGCTTTTTCCTTATAGCCTTCAGCTGGAACAACTCAGAAATTTTTTGGATTATTTGCATTCCAGGCAGCATATCACCTCAGAATAGAAAAAACAGACAGGGTAGGGTCTAAAGCAACCAGTTTAGCCACTTCATTTACCGTTCTCAATAATTTAGGCGATATATCACTGGCTGGATGAACTACTTTGACATTTACCAGGTTCAAGTATAGTTCATAAACTAAGCTCAGACAGCCCTGGGTGTTCATCAGGGCGGCGACCAAGAGGCCAATGATACTTTCGTTCTGATTCTGAAATTGATAAGTCATTGATGCTTGCTAAGCGAAGCTGCATCAGACCAGATTCAGTGAATTCCCAATTTTCATTACCGTATGATCGAAACCAGTGATTAGAAGAATCGTGCCACTCATATGCAAACCGCACAGCTATTCTATTACCAGAAGTAGCCCACAATTCTTTGATAAGTCGATATTCCAATTCTTTTTTCCATTTATTCTGCAAAAAAGCGACAATTTCTTCTCTACCCGAAATAAATTCATTTCTATTGCGCCATTGGCTATTTTGAGTATAGGCAAGTGAAATTTTTTCTGGATTTTTTGAGTTCCATGCATCTTCTGCAAGCCGAACTTTCTTAGCAGCAGTTTCTTGATTGAAAGGTGGGAATGGTGGTTTAGACTCGTCAGCCATTGTATGCTCCTGTTTGCATATTCTTTAAAGTACTGTTCCGCATAAATTAACCACAAAAATTTGAAGTCAATAAATTTCAATACTAATTTAATTTTCCAACCGCCACAACAACTAAAATCAACTGCATAGTTATGATCAGAACTGGTGTTTGACAAAAAAAGAAAAAGTGTTGACACGTCTGGTTGGAGAAGACTGTTATGCCGGGGTTATGGAAATATTGACAACGACAGTTTTAGCGATTGCTGCGGTAGCGAGTGGTAAGGAACAAATTCCTGCTCAGGAAAATGCCACCGCCTGGTTGTACTGAGAGGTTTTACCGCAACAATTGCGGAAACGAAAGGCCTGGTTTCACAAGTTGATACAAATTCTGTAGGAGGGGCTTCAGCCTCGATTTTTCGGTCATAAGCCATTTATACGCAGCCAACAATCAGAAAAGGCCCCTATTGATTCGACAGTCCAATTGGCGAAGTCTGTTCCTGGTGGGCGTATTTATATGTTTCCTACTGAAACAAACACCTAAAGTTTTTCAGGATTGGAGTTGTGTTATAAGAGAATAACTGCATGCTGAATCGTTCTATCCAATAAGCTACCAGCCTAATTAAGACTGATAGCTTTTGAAGGTTTGTTATGAGTTGGCATAGTGCGAAATTCTTATGCTATTGTACCTTGCGTTTTACCAACAACTACGGCCTCTTTCATTAGTGAACAGCGTCACCAACTTTCGTGCATCGGCAATATTTACAACTCCATCACCATTTAGGTCTAGTTTTACCTGATTGTTAGCTGGAATAGGTTTTCTTATTGCATTTAGAACTAAATTTAGATCATCTCTATCAACACAAAGGTCATTGTT
>CAZGYJ010000132.1:0-8057 GCA_964530345.1 uncultured Methylomonas sp. | reverse complement strand
GGGTTTATACCTTTCACGCTCATTTATAGCACACCATTTGTTACGAATGACAGCATTGAAAAATATTCTAATAGCTTGCTTTTTCTGGGTTTTTTCGCCTGGTCCTTCACAAAAACTGATGCGTTCTGAACAAGATATTCTTAAATGCGTAAGATAATTTTCCTTGAGGCTCAACAATTATTGCGAAAAATATTTTTGTGCCGTAGGAAAACTCGGATTAATATGGCTTTACTTATTGATTTTATTGTAAATAAAATTCATATAGCATTAAAATAAATGACTTGAGCAGGACAGGTTAAATTTTTTGTCTTTTGTGAAATAACTATGAACTTAGTAGGGGTTGGTATTGAGCAGAGGTGGCTGTGGGTCACCGGTCACAAGAACTTTTACCGGATCGTTTACATTGAGTACGCCTGATTCATTGTGCAGGGCATTTTGGCCAAAATACACTTGATTATTAAATCTACGATATTGATTGAGCGTTTTGATGGTATGTTTGCTAGTTTTGCCTGTTTTGGGATCAATATTGGGTATCGGACAACGGGAGCAGGGCTTTGGCAAGCGGAAACTGATTTCGCCAATCTTAATTTCCCGCCAATAGTCTTCAGCAAAACTTCGGCAACCTGAAATGACAAGATTTGGGCGAAAACGTAACATGGATATTTGATAAGGCATTCGTGAATTTAGGTCAGCTAGAGAATTTTCTGAAATGATCAAAAATGGGAATCCATCTGAAAAATAGACTTGGTCTTGTGGTTTTGCATATTGTTGGTCAACCTGGCGAATGTCGTTTTGATCCTGAAATACCAGCTTACAATTTATTTTCAAAAAATCACTCAACCATTGATCAAGTTCGTGTGAGACTGATTTTGCCCGACATTGGTCTTGCCAAATATTGACTTGCAAAACTTCAGAAGTTTCTGGTAATTTCAGGCTAAATTTAATTTCTTCCATTTCTGGTGCTGAAAGAGCAAGCTGTTGGTCCAAAATTGTAGGTTGGATCAAAGCCATTTGTGGAAGTTTGCGCTGGCTAAGGAATTGCCCGTTTTGGTCTATGATCATCCATTGGCGATCATATTTCAGTCCTTTTTGGGTCACTGACCATTGGTTGGCACGGATTCCAGCGCAAGATTTAATGGGGTAGATAAAAATATCTTGTAATTTGGTTTGTGTCATGATTGAAAAAAATATTCTTATTCAATCAACAATGCCAAATACTTAACGAAAAATCAAATCGTCCTGGGTTTTGAGTAAATAATTGCCTAATTCATTATGGAAGCGGTCGAATTTTATACCATACCGATATTTTTGATCTTTTTCGAAGCGAACAATTTTCGATTTAATTTCAAAAACCTTGCCGTCCTCAAATTCCAGAATCAGGGTTAGTTTTTTATTTTTTTTCAATTTTTTTTGGGATGAAATGAGCGCGCCTTTGGAACTGATATCTAGCAGATCAAGACCTAAGGGTCTACCAAAACCAAAAAGTCGCACTTTTAATACTGATGCTTTGATATTTGATCTTATATATCGAACTGCAAATCGTTTGTTTTCTGGCAGATTTTCTATGAAATCGAGCTTGAATAGATCGTCAGAATTTTCACTCAATTCAGTAATGTCGGTCATGTATTTTGATTGAATGCAAGTGGCCAATAGCTTAATACTATCTGTAAATTAAGAAATTACAATGTCAATTAAAGATTTTTTTAGGGCAAGTCAGGTAAAATGTTTACTTCGCGCGGTCACGGATGCGCGAAGTATGTTTGCTGTGAATTTTTCAAAAACAGTTAGGAGGACTATGAAAAGCCTTTTTTTAAATCGACAGCGTTTCATTTTATGCCGAAGCATTGCAGTTTTTTTGCTATGTAATTTGAATGGTTTTAATGTTGCTTGGGCGGCAGATAAGCTTAAGGTGGAGATTGTTTATTTTACCCAGGAAAAAGAAGTTCCTGCTGCGTTGTCCAATCTTGATCCATTTATTTCAGATAAAGGCTTGCAAGGAGCAATTTTAGGAATAAAAGATAATAATACCACGGGGGCTTTTACTGGCCAGGAATATATTTTAAAAAAGACCATCGTACCTCTGAATGGTGATGTTTTATCTGCCTATAAAAAGGTACTTGAGCAGGGGAATTCTATGGTTGTGGTTAATTTACCTGCAGAACAACTGCTTAAAATTTCCGGTTTAGTTCAGGAAAGCCCATTGTTGTTTGATGTTACAACACGCGATGATTCGCTACGGCAGAAACAATGTCAAAAAAATGTATTTCATTTATTGCCTAGCCGTGCCATGCGGGCTGATGCATTGGCGCAATATATGTTAAAGAAACGTTGGCAACAATGGTTTTTGGTGGTCGGGCCTGAACAACAGGATCGGCTCTTCGCAGCTGCAGTTAAACGGGCTGCGAAACGATTTGGCAGTAAAATTGTTGCTGAGAAAGTTTGGGATCATACCCATGATGCAAGGCGCACAGCTCAATCGGAGGTTCCGGTTTTTACTCAAGGCGTTGATTATGATGTTCTGGTGGTCGCCGACGAGCAAGGTTTATTCGGAGAATATATCAGTTATCGTACCTGGAAACCCAGGCCAGTAATCGGTACCCAGGGTTTGGTTCCTACATCCTGGCATCGAACTCATGAACAATGGGGGGCGGTACAAATTCAGAATCGTTTTAAAAAACAGGCTGGCCGGTGGATGGAAGAAGAAGATTATGGTGCTTATTTGGCAATCAGGGCTATTGGTGAAGCAGTTACGCGCACCCAGTCAGCAGATCAAAAAACCATCCAGGAATATTTGTTGAGTGACCGGCTCGCTTTACAGGGTTATAAAGGTAGACCGCTTTCATTTCGATCCTGGAATGGTCAGCTAAGACAACCTGTTTTGCTAGCCGCTGCTCGATCAATGGTGGCTGTTGCACCAATTGAAGGATTTTTACACCCAGTCACTGAGCTGGATACTTTAGGGTTTGATCGACCAGAAACACAATGTCAATAATAAAAAAGAGGAATATTATGAGAATTCTATTTGTCGCTATTTTGCTGATGAGTTTTTTTGCTAATGCGGAAACCGTCTATGTCACATTGGAAAAAGATAACGCTCTTGCATTGGTTGATCCAATTGCCGGTAAATTAGTTAAAACCGTTGCTATTGGACAAAGGCCTCGCGGCATCGCTTTAAGTAAAGATCAAAAACAGCTTTATGTGGCTGTTAGTGATGATGATACGATCCAAATAATTGATGCCCAAACATTGAAGGTGACTGGAAAACTGCCTTCTGGTGAAGATCCTGAAACATTTGCATTAAATCCGGCCGGCAACAGGATGTATGTGTCAAATGAAGACGATAATCAGGTTACGGTTATTGATATTCCAAGTGCTAAGGTATTGGCCAGGCTCACAGTTGGGGTTGAGCCGGAAGGAGTTGCAGTGAGTCCAGGTGACCGATGGTTAATAAGTGCATCTGAAACAACCAATATGATTCATTGGTTCGACATTGATAGCTTGACCAATGTTCATAATACTCTTGTCGATCCCAGGCCGCGTGCTGCCAGTTTTACCGCTGACGGTGGCCAGTTATGGGTTACTTCGGAAATGGCCGGTACCTTGATGATTCTTGATACCAAGAGCAAAGATATTATTAAAACCATTCCTTTGCAGATTAAAGGAGTTTCTAAAGATAAAATTCAGCCCGTAGGTGTGGTGATTGACAAGGCTATGCGCTGGGGTTATGTGGCAATGGGGCCTGCTAACCGGGTCGCGGTGATTAATGCCAAAACGTTTGAAGTAGAGAAATTTTTATTGGTGGGTGAGCGTGTTTGGAATCTGGCTTTTTCACCTGATCAAAAAAGACTTTACACAACAAATGGTCGTAGCAGCGATATTTCCATTATTAATCTTGAAGATCATCAAGTTGTAAAGTCTGTCAAAGTGGGTCGTTATCCTTGGGGTGTTGCTGTAAAACCATGAATAAAATTGCCTTGCAGGTTGAGAATATCAGTTTTTCCTATTCTGGAAAATTGGCGCTGGATAGCGTTTCTTTTGAAGTTAAAAAAGGTGACTGCACTTTTTTATTGGGACCAAATGGTGCAGGGAAAAGCACCTTGTTTTCATTAATAACCCGCTTGTATGATTATCGGCAAGGCAAGATCAGTATTTGCGGATTTGATGTTAAAAAACAGACCACCAAAGCGTTAGCTCGGCTGGGAGTGGTTTTCCAGCAGCCAACACTTGATTTGGATTTGAGCGTCATGCAAAATTTACGTTATCACACTGCTTTGCATGGAATCAGTCGAAAAAAAGCCAGGCAAAGGATTCAAGAGGAACTGGAACGCTTCAATATGTTTGAACGGCGTTTTGAAAAAATTCGCCAGTTGAACGGTGGTCATCGGAGGCGGGTTGAAATTGCTAGAGCATTACTGCATGAACCATCATTACTACTACTTGATGAACCAACTGTCGGTCTGGATGTGCCAAGTCGAAAATCCATTGTTGAGCATGTGCACCAACTGGTAGCTGAACGAGATTTGGCGGTACTTTGGGCAAGTCATCTGATTGACGAAATTTATCCTTCAGATAGTTTGGTAATTTTGCACCAGGGGACCATAAAAGCCAAAGGCAACATTGAAAAAGTACTCAATACCACTCAAACCTCTTCAATACACGAGGCCTTCCAACGTTTAACCCAGTCTGGAGCCATGGCATGAAAGTTGTGCATTATTGGCGGGCAATGTGGGGTATTATTGGCAGGGAATTATTACGCTATGTTAAACAGCGTGAGCGTTTCATTGCTGCTTTGGTCAGACCTTTAGTGTGGTTATTTGTGTTTGCTGCTGGGTTCAGATCAGCATTAGGCATAGCAATTGCCCCGCCTTATGATACTTATATCCTTTATGAGGTTTATATTACCCCGGGCCTGATTGGCATGATCCAGTTATTTAATGGCATGCAAAGCTCATTATCCATGGTTTATGACCGGGAAATGGGTAGTATGCGGATTTTGTTGGTGAGTCCTTTGCCTCGGTGGTTTTTGCTGATGAGTAAATTACTGGCAGGTGTTGCTGTATCAATTTTACAGGTCGGGGTATTTCTGGTCATAGCATGGTTTTATGATATCCGGGTCCCTTGGCAAGGTTACTTATGGGTGATTCCGGCTTTGATACTTTCTGGTTTAATGCTGGGGGCGTTGGGATTATTGCTATCATCTTTTATCAAGCAACTGGAAAATTTTGCGGGAGTAATGAATTTTGTCATTTTCCCAATGTTTTTCATGTCTACAGCGCTGTATCCGCTCTGGAAGTTGAAAGAATCCAGCGAGTTATTATATACACTAGCTAGATATAATCCTTTTTCCCAAGCAGTAGAACTCATCCGGTTTGCGCTTTATCAACAATTTAATCAGGATGCATTTATTTTTACCTCGGTTTCCTTCCTGGTATTTATTTCTTTGGCCATTCTGGGCTATAACCCATCTAAAGGAATGATGAAAAGAAAAGGCAAGATGTAGGCCAACTGGAATAATCGCAAGTTTAAAACTACACTTAAAAAATTATTGCCTTATTTATACTTTTTTTAACAAAAGGAAAAATTAAACCCGCGTGAAAAATTCCTTTTTCTTAGTCATTCCTGATCAGCAAAAAAAGCCTGAGCAGTTACAGATGTTTGAGTCTACTGCTTTGCAGCAGTGGCTTGATGAGCTGCCTACTGCTAATCCTGGATTGTCTACACGATTGTTTTTTGACTTGTTAAAAGAATGTAACAAGCTAGAGATGGACGCTGCGATGCGTCTTGAAGCTCTGGAATTATTACGTCCTAATTATCTGACAATCCAGGATTATTTGCGCTCCAGGTTGATAAAATCTGGCTTTCCGAAAGCTGAAGACGAGCAAAAAATTCATCAGGTATTGGTTTCGTTGGAGCGAGAATTTGCGATTGGATACTGGATTGTTGTACGTGAATTATCCCGAAAAACAGCAGGTTGGTTTCAAGGAAAAAATACTGCTTTATCTATCCAGCGCGTTATTAAAGGCTTGAGTGATATTGTTATAAGTCACTATTTGATGAGTCAAAATGTACCGGATTGGGTTTGGATTGATTTACATTCTCTTTATAAATTAGGAGTTAAATTAAAAAAGGAAACGGTTAAAGTTTCTGATGATAGCACTGCTGCTAGTAAGTCCAGCTCGATAGAAGATTGTTATCGACAGATTTTGTTGTTGAGTCTGGCGGAACCGAGTGGATTGATGCAGAAAGAGATTCTTCTCGTGTATCAATTTATCAGTAAACTTTATTCATCAGTAAAGCTGACTGACAAACCAGAGCAAGGGATGCTAATGCTTTGTGTTATTTTGGTTGATGAAGATCAGGCGCCTTTTTTTAGCTCGACTTCAAAATTCGATTCGGCGGCGCTATATATAGGTTTTGATCGATTATTCAAGACCTTAAAGCGAAGAGAAAAATTTGTTAATGAAAAAGAAGCCAGATTTAGCTCTATGCATATTCTTAAAGGTAATCAGGGAAAATTACCAGTTGAATTGCTGAATTACCTAGAATTAAGGTGGTCAGGAATTCCGTTGGAAGGCACGCCTTTTTTTAGTGACCGATTAGATAGGTTTTTTGCTGTAGGATTGAATGCTACCTATGATTTACAAGACTCTTCAGATCAGAAAAAAGATGCCTTGTTGGAATATAAGGCCGAGTCAGCCTCAGAAAGAACACTGTCTTGTCGGTTCGATAAAACAGGCACGATATCCATTGGTAGCCTGGTGAGTTTTAGAAAGCCTAATATGCCTGAATCCAAACGATCGCTAGGTATCGTGAACAAGCTTGTAGTGACCAAAACGGATGGAACCATCAATTTTGAGGTTGAAGCGCTAACGGCCCAATCTCATTCGGTAAGCTTTCAGAAATTAGACGCCAATAAAGATGATATTCCTCAGAAAGCTCTTATTTATGGTGTGGATAGTAAAGAAGGTCAAAAAAGTTTTCTAATTATCGAATCTTTCTACTTCAAAGATGAAGATTTATTGCGTTTGTTTATGAATAACGAAAATTTTCCAATAATACTTCGGGATAAAAAGAATATTGGTTTGGGTTATTGGCAATTCGAATGTAGACAGTTGGAAGAAAGTATACAGGTTGTGAAATCCACCAAAGGATATGATTTTATATAGATAGATCAATCAGTTTGAGTAAATTTTTGTTGCGCCTCTCTTGTTGTTTCTGGTTATAACCTGCCAGAGAATTTATTTTGAGCTTGAAAAGTTCTGTCAACGTGATAAATTCAATCTTCATTTTATAAAAATAAATTTGCTCCAGGCATGAAAGTTTAGCTATTCAAGATGGCTTGAAGCTGAAAAACACATGCAGTGAGCCAATAGACGATTTTAATGAGGAACGATTATTATGAGCAATGATGAGAATACCAATAAAGAAGTTGAATCAATAAAATCTGAGATCGAGGAGGTCGTGGAAAAAGTTGAAGAAAAAGCCGAAGAAGTCGTGGAGAAAGTAGAAGAAGTTGTATCTGATGCGGCAGAGTCAGCAGAAAAAGCGGGGGGAAATGCCGTTGCCAGCATTCTTTCACTGAAAGACAAAAATCCCAAAGTTTTTTATGGCGGCATTGCGGGCCTAGTGTTGCTTATTCTTATTGCTATGATGATGAGTGGTGGTAGTAACAAACCAGCTATTACGGGTCCATCATTAACTAATGTAGAGATCGGCAAAAGCTATATTTTGAAAAGTCCAAATTCTTATTCTCAGGCCTCAACCGTACGTTTGGCTTCAGTGCCTGGCAGTATGGCAGCTTATGATGATACCGAAAAAGATGATAGGGAAGGCTGTTTGCATTTGCCTCAAGGAACGCCTGTCACTGTGAAAGATTTAACTGATGCCTTTGGGAAAAAGAATGCTTTTGCCAAGGTGGTCGCCGAGTCAGGAGAATGTAAAGGCAAAGGGGGATGGACCTCGGTCATTAATATTCAGGCGAAATAATTTCAGGTATTGTTGGGCCTCAGGGTATTTTTTGTGGTTCTTGAAATTAACATTGAGTATTGACAAATTTG
>CAZGYJ010000131.1:0-8087 GCA_964530345.1 uncultured Methylomonas sp. | reverse complement strand
CCACCCTGATTTAAACCTGAAGTCGCGACTTCACTACTACACAGATGGCAAGCTCTTGATTCATCTTAAAATGCTCTGAATTTCTAAGCGTCAACAATGTCTAGCTATAATAGACCGTTTTTACCACAGGCAATGATTAACAACATCTTAAGTTATAACAAGTAAAATGAAATCTTAAATTTTGTTTTAAGCCTGTATTTGAATACCTGAACTTAAGAAATAGCAATAATTATATAGGAGGTCAGGGGCTTTATTAGGTATGGGGAAGCAAATTTTGTGCTGGATAATATTTATCCAGCGTGTTTAAAAAGTTTACAAACAGGGTAAATTTATGCGTTTATTATTAATAGAAGATGATCCAATTTTAGGGGATGGATTACAAGCAGGATTAACGATGGAAGGCTATGCTGTTGATTGGATCAGAGATGGAATCAAAGCCGATGAGGCATTAAAATCACATAATTACGATCTAGTAGTTTTGGATCTTGGCATCCCTGGTATAGATGGTTTTCAGGTATTGGAGGCCGTCCGCAAACGAAAAGATAAAGTTTCAGTTTTGATCTTAACTGCACGAGACACAGTTGATGATCGCGTCAAAGGACTGGACAGTGGTGCAGATGATTTTGTGGTTAAGCCTTTTGATCTGAATGAAATATGCGCCCGTCTGAGAGCCTTGGCAAGAAGAAAAACCGGACAGGCTGCTCCTTGTTTTGAACACAAAGGGCTATCACTTGATCCAGCAGCTCATCAAGTTAAATTACATGGAAAACCTGTTGACATTTCCAACAAGGAATTTGAAATTTTAAACTTTTTAATGCAGAACCAGGGAAAAGTGGCCTCAAGGGCAAGACTGGAAGAAACACTTTATGCTTGGAATACAGAAGTGGAAAGTAATACTGTAGAGGTGCATATCCACCATTTACGGAAAAAACTTGGCTCTGATTTTATCAGAACAGTCAGGGGCGTTGGCTATATCATTGATGAAGAAGAATAAAACTACCAAATATTATTCATTACGAGGATTGCTGTTATTTGCACTACTGACAACAACAATTATCACATGGGGAATAACCGCCTTCATCAGTTATCGGGAAGTTCGAGATGAAATCTATGGTTTATTTGATGACGAATTAGCGCAGTCAGCAAAAGTAATTCATGGGTTTATGGAAAGCCTACTTCATAACAAATCACTTTATGAAGATTGGGACTTGGATGAAGGCATTTCTATGTTGGAAGAGAACATAGGCAGAAGCCGATATGAAAATAAAGTGGCTTTCCAATTATGGATGACAGATCAAGGATTAATATTAAGATCAAAAAATGCCCCAACTTTTCCTTTTTCGGACAAAAAAAACGGTTTCAGTAAAATTACTATTGATGAACATCCCTGGGATGTATTCAGCTTACAGAACAAGGATAAGGATGGCGATGAAACCTATATTATTCATGTTGCCCAACACACGGATATTCGCAAACAGTTAACCGAAAGTATTGCTTTTTTAGTTTACAAACAGGCGTTTATTAGTTTGCCCATCTTGCTCTTGATTATATGGCTGATTGTTGGCTATGCATTACGCCCCATAAAAAGTCTCACTTTCCAACTTAAACATAGGAAATTAAATTTCCTCAAACCGTTAACAGTTAAAAAATTGCCTCTTGAAATTGCTCCGGTTGTCGCATCTCTCAATGATCTTTTTGTCAGGCTTGAGAATGCTTATGAAAAAGAGCGTCGATTTACAGCCGATGCTTCGCATGAATTACGAACTCCTTTGGCTGGTTTATTAACCCAGTCCCAGGTAGCTTTAAAAACTAAAGACGAAAATATTAGGCACAGGGCATTGTCACAAATCGAAAAAGGCGTATTACGGATGACCCACATGGTTGAACAGTTACTTGTTTTATCAAGACTGGAATCGAAAACATCGCAAGTAGAAAAAGAAATATTAAAAATTGAAGATACTTTGACACCTGTATTAGCCGATTTAATTCCATTTGCAGAACAAAAAAATATCAAGATAAAAACATTTAATGAGAATGATCAATCTATATTAGCCAACTCTGGACTTTTATATGTCTTAATAAGAAATATTATCCATAACGCCATTATGTATACACCTGAAAAAGGAGTGATCATCATCAGAATCTTTAGTGATGAAAAAACAGTCACTTTCTACGTTCAGGATTCAGGGCCTGGAATTCCTCCTGAAGCTCGCGAGCAAGTAACACAACGTTTCTTCAGACATATTGAAACAGCAGGAAGCACAGCTGGCAGCGGCCTTGGCTTATCAATTGTGAGTAATATTGTTTCCATTCATGAAGCAAGTTTGGAACTCGGGGAAGCAACCCTGGGTGGCCTGGGTGTGAAAATAATTTTTCCTATCAAATAAACAAAAGGGTTCAATGCAACCAATAAGCCTGTATATCCATTTCCCTTGGTGCATCAAAAAATGCCCTTATTGTGATTTTAACTCCCATGCAGTAAAGAATTTAATTCCGGAAGATAAATATATTTCAGCGTTACTACAAGACTTGGAAAATGACATTAAACAATTTTCAATAAATCGCCCCATTCAAAGTATTTTTCTGGGCGGAGGAACACCAAGTTTATTTTCACCTGAGTCTTTAGAACGATTATTCTGCGGTATTTATCAACAAATACCTGTTTTGGCCAATGCTGAAATTACTCTAGAGGCAAACCCGGGCACTTTTGAAAGTCAAAAATTTGCCGAATTTAAACAAACAGGGATAAATAGATTATCAATTGGCATCCAAAGTTTTAACGACGAATTTTTACAAAAACTCGGACGTATTCATTCAGGTCAGCAAGCACTCATCGCCAGTGAAATTGCTCATCAAGCCGGTTTTGAAAACTTTAATCTGGATTTAATGTTTGGTCTACCCGGAAGTTCAATATCCGATAGTGGGCAAGATATAAAAACAGCTATTTCTCTTGAACCAAAGCATATTTCTTTTTATCAATTGACTCTTGAACCGAATACTTATTTTTATAAACACCCACCGAGACTTCCTAATGACGATCAAATTTTTAAGTTTCAGCTAAATGGACAAAAATATTTACATAAAGCCCGATACCATCAATATGAAATTTCTGCATATGCAAAGGCTGATTTCCAATGCAGTCATAATTTAAATTATTGGCAATTTGGGGATTATTTAGGCATAGGAGCTGGCGCTCACGGAAAAATTACCACACATCGACCAAAACAGATCACACGAACAATCAAACCAAAGCATCCCGAGCAATATTTAAAAGATCCACTCAAAGGGGAACATCGTAACGTACTTGTTACGGAACTTGCGCTGGAATTCCTGATGAACCATCTCAGGCTTAAAGCCGGCTTTTCCGTTGCAGATTTTATAACAAAAACTGGATTACCATTCTCCAGTATTGAAGCAACACTTGGAAAGTTAATGCAACAAGATTTAATTTTAAAAAAGGCACAACAATATCAATGCTCTGAAAAAGGCTGGAATTTTTTGGATGATATTTTGGAACAATTCATACCTGGGTTTTGAATTGTATATTCTGGCAGCCACCAAGACACTGAAAGGTTTTCGACAATTTTCATGGTGACACACGCTTGGTCGCAAGCAGCTACTAAAGTATACTGTTTACGATCAAAAATACCTCACTACATTCATAATAATTAATTTACATTCAGTATGCTGCAAAATGTCAAAAGTGCATTTTTCAGCGTAAACAGTATATTTATTCATTGCCAACCTTGTTGCCAAAGCCAACCGATTCCAGCAGCATCAATATCACGCCCAGCGTAATTGCTGAATCTGCAATATTAAAAGCCGGCCAATGCCAGGATTGATAATAGACATCAAGAAAGTCAATCACATATCCATAGGCAATGCGATCAATCAAATTACCAAAAGCGCCCCCCAAAATTAACGACAGGGATGCTGCCAGTAACACTTCGTGTTTTTTTAATTTTGCCAGCCAAATAATCAGAACAACACTAATTGAAGCCGCCAGAATCGCAAACAGCCAGCGCTGCCAGCCTCCTGCATCACTTAAAAAACTGAACGCAGCGCCAGTATTATGTACATAGGTCAGATTAAAAAAGGGGATAACGGGGATTGATTCGTACAAATTCATGGCTTTAACCACAGCCAGTTTACTTATCTGATCCAACGCAACCACCAACCCTGAAAGCCAAAGCCATTTCAACATGATTATGCGTATTTTCTGATTTCGCCAGCACCAACGACATTTTCAACACAACGCCCGCACAATTCGGGATGCTCGGCATTTTCACCGACATCATGACGATGATGCCAACAGCGTACACATTTTTGATGTTCCGAGGCAAAAATTCTTAATTTCAATCCGTCTATAGCGGTTTCCAGCGCTGCTTCGGGACAAAATTGTTGGTCAATAACGGCAGCGTTGGAGGTAATAAATACAAAATGCAATTCACTTGCCAGTTTATTCAAAATATCCATCAGACCATCATGACAATACAGCTCAACTTCTGCATTTAACGATGCACCTATTTCATTTTTATTCCGCAACACCTCCACTTCCTTGCTGACCGCATCGCGAACTGCAATAATGGTTTGCCAGTCTTCACGGGACAAGCTGTCAGATTCATTCAGTTCAAATAAATCCTGATACCAAGTTTCCAGAAATACCGAATCACTTCTATCGCCCGGTAGATGTTCCCAAATTTCATCTGCGGTATAACAAACAATTGGCGCCAGCCAGCGACTCATGGCTTCAGCTACATGATACATGGCAGTCTGCGCTGATCTTCTGGCAATACTGTTTTCCTGCGTGGTGTATTGCCGGTCTTTAATAATATCCAGATAAAAGCCGCCTAAATCAATGGTGCAAAAATGCAGCACTTTTTGGTAAACCTGATTGAACTGATAACTCTCATAAGCATCTGTCACCTGGCTTTGTAATTGTGCGGTACGGTCAACCACCCAGCGATCCAGCGCCAGCATGGCTTCAGGTCCGAGCATGTGCTGGGCGGGATCAAAACCATTCAGGTTGGATAATAAAAACCGCGCTGTATTTCTTAAGCGGCGATAACCATCAGAAGTGCGTTTGAGAATTTCATCAGAAACCGACATTTCGCCTCGATAGTCAGTGGAAGCAACCCACAAGCGCAACACATCTGCACCCAGATTATTCATGACTGACTGAGGCGCCACCACGTTGCCGCGGGATTTGGACATTTTCTTGCCCTCGGCATCAACGGTAAAACCGTGGGTTAATACTGCCTTGAACGGCGCTACTTCGTTCATTGCCACGGAAGTCAGCAATGAGGATTGAAACCAGCCGCGATGCTGGTCCGAGCCTTCCAGATATAAATCCGCCGGAAAATGCAGGTTAGGGCGGCGATCCAGAACACAGGCATGAGTTACGCCGGAATCAAACCAGACATCCAGGGTGTCCTGCATTTTTTCATATTGCCCGGCTTCTTCGCCCAAAAGTTCTTCAGTATCCATCGAAAACCAGGCTTCTATACCTTGCTGTTCAATACGTTGCGCCACCTGCTCAATTAGCTCAACAGTGCGAGGATGTATTTCTCCCGTTTCTTTATGGATAAACAATGCAATCGGTACCCCCCAGGTACGCTGCCTGGATATACACCAATCTGGGCGACTTTCCAGCATACTTTCAATTCTGGCCTGCCCCCAGTCAGGAATCCATTGCACCCGCTTGATCTCATTTAAGGCCTGCTCCCGAAGATGATTTTTGTCCATGGAAATAAACCATTGCGGCGTGGCACGAAAAATAATCGGTGTTTTATGACGCCAGCAATGGGGATAACTGTGCTCAATGGCATGATTATGCAGCAGCTTGCCATGCTGTTCTAAAACTTCCAGCACATGGTCATTGGCATTAAACACGTGTTCTCCGGCAAACAATTCGGTGTTATTCAGAAATACCCCGTTATCGCCCACCGGATTATCAACGGGTAAACCATATTTTTGACCAACGACATAATCATCCTGGCCATGGCCCGGTGCGGTATGAACGGCACCAGTTCCTGCCTCCAGTGTCACATGATCACCTAAAATAATTGGCACCTGACGATCATAAAAAGGATGCTGTAATAATTGGTTTTCCAGCGCTTCGCCCTTGCAATAACCAATCACATGGTAATCATCAATTTCATAGCGCAACATCACATCCTTGAGTAATTGTTCCGCCACTACCAGGCGTTCTTTTTTACCGTTTTTTTCGCATTGAACGACAGAATATTCCAGTTCCGGATTAAGTGCCACCGCCTGATTGGCCGGTAATGTCCACGGAGTTGTTGTCCAGATCACAACTGATAAAGGCCCTTCGCCTTCGTGTTCAGGCGCATGATGACAACTTGCCATAAATCTGGCCTCATCAATGACTTGAAATCTGACATCAATGGCTGGAGAGTGTTTATCTTCGTATTCAACCTCGGCTTCGGCCAATGCCGAACCACAGTCGGTACACCAATGCACCGGTTTTGCGCCTTTGCTTAAATGCCCTTTACTACAGATTTTACCTAAAGAGCGGACAATATCAGCCTCAAAAGCATAATCCATGGTTAGATACGGATTATCCCATTCACCAAACACGCCCAGACGGATAAATTCTTGCTTTTGTGTGTTGACTTGCTTGGTTGCGTATTCTCGGCAGGCTTTTCTGAATTCAGCATGAGAAACCTTTACTCCCGCTTTACCTACCTTTTTTTCAACCATTAATTCAATTGGCAAGCCATGACAATCCCAGCCAGGCACATAAGGAGCGTCAAAACCAGCCAGAGTTTTCGACTTGACGATAATGTCCTTCAAAACTTTATTGACAGCATGACCGATATGAATTGCGCCATTTGCGTATGGAGGGCCATCATGCAACACAAACAGCGGCTTGCCGGCAAACTGTTTGCGAATTTTTTCATACAGTTTTGCTTCATTCCATTGCTTTAGGCGCTGCGGCTCGCGTTGCGCAAGGCTGGCTTTCATCGGGAAAGCGGTTTTAGGTAAATTCAGAGTTTTTTTGTAATCTGTGGTCATGATTTTTTTAAATTGCTAATATTTGTTGAGCGCTGGCAACGTCTTTATGAATTTGTCGTTGTAAATCCTCAAGCGACTGAAATCGTACTTCATCCCTGATTTTTTTCTTGAAATGTACCTCAACTTCCTTGCCATAAATATCTTCATCAAAATTGAATAAATGTACTTCCAGAACCACCCGGGTACCGCCATCAAAAGTGGGCCTGGAGCCTACATTGGCGACACCGGAAAGTTCACGTTCATCGATGCCTGTCATGGTAACGGCAAAAACGCCCTGAATCGGGGTTTTTTCCCGGTGCATTTGAATATTTGCCGTTGGAAACCCGATAGTCGCTCCTCGCTTATCACCATGCTCGACTGTGCCACAAACTGAATAAGCTCTGCCCAATAGCTTTTCGGCAATGTCAAGTTCACCAGCATTCAAGGCATCCCGAATCAAGGTGCTGCTGACCCGTTGGCCATCGATTAAATAAGGTTCGGTACTTTCAACATGAAAACCGTAGATTCTACCCATTTCCTTAAGCATGGCAAAATTACCGCGCCGAGCCTTGCCAAAATGAAAATCGTCACCCACCACCAGAAATTTAATATTCAAACGATTCAGGAGAATTTCTTTAATAAAATATTCGGGTTCAGCATCGGCGAATGCCTGATTAAAACGCACGATTAACAAATAATCAATCGCCAGAGTCTCAAAATGTCTAACTTTTTCCTGCAACCGGGTCAATCTGGCAGGCGCATTATCACGCAGAAAATATTCAAGTGGTTGTGGTTCAAAAACCATCGCCACCACTGGCAAACCAAAGGCTTTGCCTTGTTGCGCAAGTTTTTGAATGACAGCACGATGGCCCAGGTGAACGCCATCAAAATTGCCTATGGTCAAGACACAGCCTTTGGTCATTGGCCTAAGCTGGTCCAGTCCTCTAATTAATTGCATCTGATATTGCTGATTGTGCGTAAAAACAGTTTATTTTACATTAATTTGCCTGTTTTCCGCATTTCTCAGATACATTTTGATTTTAGCGCCAATTTAATGGCTAAACTTGGTA
>CAZGYJ010000130.1:0-8154 GCA_964530345.1 uncultured Methylomonas sp. | reverse complement strand
TTCTGGAATAAGTCACTGATATTGAATCTATAAATACGCTGAATAGTTACGATTAAATTTTAAAACTTCCTTGTTTGACTACTGTCAGAAACTGAAGACTATCAATTTAGGAGTATTATTATGACAACAGAACAGCAAGTATCCAGAAAAGGGTGGTTTTCGTGGGTCGGTATTGGGGCAATTTTAGGAGCGATTGGCGCTTCAGTATGTTGTGTAGGCCCGTTACTATTATTATCTTTAGGCGTTGGAGGAGCATGGATGAGTACTTTGACATCCATGGAGAGTGTAAGGCCTTTTTTTATTGTTTTGACACTCATTTTTATAGGCCTTGGCTATTGGAAGCTGTATCTACAACCCGATAATTGTGATGAGGGGGAGGTATGTGCTATTTCAGAGGTAAAACAGAAGCAGCGCTTAATTTTCTGGATTGGTTCAGGAATTATTTTAATGTTATTGGCTTTCCCTTGGTATGCCCCTTTTTTTATGGAGTGAGCGATGAAAAATTTTAAAGCTTTGTTATTTATTTTATGTTATTTGCTTGTTTTTCCTGTCAATGCGGTTCAGTTGAAGAACCAAAATCAACAACAAGAACTTGCACAAAAAGTAACCTTGGATATGCAAAACATGACTTGCGCTTTATGCAAGATAACGATTAAAAAGGCACTCCAGGCGGTTGATGGCGTGCAAAAAGTTAATGTCGATTTTGATTCCAAAACAGCAGATGTCGTTTTTGATCCACAAAAGACCAATACGGATGCCTTAATCAAGGCAACAACCAATGTTGGTTATCCAGCATCAATTCACCAGGAAAAATAGATGAGTACAACTAGATTATTAGGTGTGTGAGTTTGCTATGTAACAAAACCAATGCCAAAAAAATTACTGCAGATTCCAGCGAATATAATTATGGGGTTCCTCGGAGTCGGTAAAACGACAACAATTCTGAATCTGCTAAAACAAAAGCCGGAAAATGAAAAATGGGCGGTCTTGGTTAATGAATTTGGAAAGGTTGGCATTGATGGTGCTATTTTTGAGGCGGCAGGGGCTACAGTAAAAGAAATTGCCGGGGGGTGTTTATGTTGTGCCGTCGGTTTGCCATTCAAAGTCAGTGTTAACCGCTTACTAAAAGAAGCCAGGCCAGATCGTTTGATTATTGAGCCAACTGGTTTGGGACATCCAAAAAAAGTGTTGGAAATGTTGGAAAGTGAGCATTTAAGGGATGTTTTGGATTTAAAAGCGGCGATTTGTCTGGTTGACCCAAGCAAGCTGCGCGACATACGCTATAAAAATCACAAAAATTTTATTGATCAAATGGCGCTAGCCGATCTTATGATCGCTAACAAAGTCGATTTGGCGGATGAAAAAAATCTCTCACTTTTTGATGAGCAGGCTCAAAAGTATAAACCGGCAAAGGCATTAATCGCTCATACAACTCACGGGCAATTAGATATTGCCTGGCTTGATTTTCCAAGAACTGTTAACAGGCAGGCTTTTTTTCCTGATGCACATCGAAGCCAAGTATTTGTTGCAAATAATGACCGTGATACAACATTGATTAATAAAGCGGATGGCTTTCAAAGCCTTGGCTATGTCTTTTCTGAGCAGACTTGCTTTGATTATCAGCGATTAATCGATTTGTTGACAAAACTTGAAGCAGAAAGGATCAAGGGAATATTTTTCACCAATAAAGGCTGGTTTATAGTTAATTGCGTTGATGGTGTTTTCAACTGCCAGCCAAGTTCGCCATCGGTAATCAGTAAACTGGAAGTCATTGTGTTTGAAAATAAGTGCAGGGATATTTTAAAGGAATTAAATCAATGTGTTGATAAAAGTTGAATTTATATGCCTTTCAGGTTCAATAAGCCCTATTTTTATGACGAATGAGGTAGTTAATAATCTTCCACAAGCCTGAATATTGATGCGTTTCCTGGTCTTTCACAAAAATTGATGCATTCTGGAATGAGGTATTTTACAACGCGAAGGGTGTATTTTTTATTCGGATAGCCTTGAATCATTCATTTCATTACACAGTAGTACATATAATTTATTGGAAATTATTTCATATTCATGAAGTTCTTTGATAGTGTCGACTTGAGTGATATGAAGCAGAGCTTTGGCCGATTGTTCATTCATTTCATCGAGTAATTCTTTATTTGACCGAAGTTTCTTTTTCATTTCCTGAATATTTTTTTCTTTTAATTTTAAATAAATTTTTGTGACATTTCTGAAGGCTTTTGGATCATCAAAAAAATTGATAAGAGGTGAATGCTTCATTTCAGACAACTCATCCAGGACTTTATTGATCAGTTTAAATTGGGTGCGATAATAAAGATATAGTTCTTGAGAGTCACTTTCCTTCGTTGATAAAAACAAAATGCGGCGAATAAAATGCCAAATTTTTCCTAGTAAAGATTCAAAATATGTATTGAGAGAATCTAATTCTTCTCGGTCTTGTTCAATGTATTCGGTTTGGGTTTCTAAAATCAGCAGATTTTTTTTGTAGATTCTTTCGCTGATTTCATCGCGTCTGAATAATTCTTTCAGTTCACTTTTTTGTATTGCTAAGGTGTAGATTCGTAGAAGATTTTCAATTACATGTCTTGCATCAGCGGTTTCACCTCGACATTTTTTGTGGGCTTTATCATAAAGACTTTGATATTCGGAGAGTAATGCTTCATATTGCATTTGGTTGATATCATGGTGTTCGTACAGCCTTTTTACTCTTTCGATCAATGATTGATAGACTAATGCTTTGGTTTTGCAATAGCCCATTTGTTCGTGTGGTAATAGAGCATCAATTTTTAACCAGCGGATAACTTTTCCGATGGTCGTTGCTTTAATAAGAAGAGTAAAGTATATACTTCCAATAGTGATGGCAATTATGAATTGTTTAATAGAAAAGTCATAATTCCAATCGGGTAAGCTTAAATTATCCGGTATTAACATGACCATAATAACAGCCAAAGATCCACGTAAGCTACCCCATGCAAGTAAATGCTGCCAGTTTGCAGGGATGCTTTCTTCTGATTTTATTTGATTAACCATGCCTATTGATAAGTAAATTGATAAGGCTCTGGCAACAGCAACAACCAGTATCATCAATAGAATAGGTAATATAGTTAGATGTAAAGAAACGGATAGTTCGGTAAACAATAATCCCATTAATAGAAACACCAGGGAGTTGGCAAGAAAAGCAAAATAACTCCAGAATTTTTCCATGTATTCTTCTACTCCGCTAGACATTTTGTAGCGTCCCAAATTACCCATAACTAATGACGAAACCAGTGTTGCGATAATAGAAGATAAATGAATGTGGTGGCCGTAAATGATTAATTTTTCAGATATTAATTCAGACAATAGAAAGGTAAAATGGGCAACTAACAAAGTCAGGGTGATTTCTAAATGCTCATTGCCCTTGACCAATTCAATCATTTTTGAAAATGTTAGCCCCATTAATAAGCCAAATAATATGCCTCCAAAAAGCATGGTAAAAAACGAAAAAAAGCCTTCTATAATAGTCGCTGTTCCCTGAAAACTATTTTGCATAATTTCCAGGAATACTAAGAAAATGGCAAAGGCGGTGCCATCATTAAAGAGACTTTCTCCCTCAAAAATCAAAGTTAATCGGTGTGGAGCTCCGTATTCTTTAAATAATGATAAAACCGCAACAGGGTCAGTTGCTGAAATAGCAGCGCCAAAAAGTAATGTGACAAGTAAAGGAATCTCTAAACCGATCAGATGTAGAGCCCATTGCCCAACATAACCAATAAAAAAAGTCGAAATCAATAGCCCCAAAATGGCTAATACAGAAATAACAAATTTGTTTTCCTCAATGTTGCGTATATTGATGTTATAGGCGGATTCAAAGATAAGAATTGGTAGAAAAACAAAAAACAGCAATTCAGGCGTCAATTGAAAACTGCTGATAAAAGAAAAAGCTTCAATTTTAGAAAGCGGGACTAGAAATGATCCTGCAATAACCAGGAGTACAGTATAGGGTATTCGTGTTTTTAACGCTAACAGGTTAATGCCAAGTGAAAACAGCATCAGGGTGAAAACTGATAAATAAACATCAAGTGTCATCAATAATACCTTACAATAAAGATGATAAGACGGAAGTCAGAAGAACAAATAACCGAATCTAGTGCGTTTTGTTATTGGCTACTTGTTTTAGGGTTAAAGTAGATTGACTTGCAGCTCTAAAAGCTTGGTTATTTTACAATAATACCGGCTTTATGTCTTGTAAATATATTATGCAGAAGATACTTTTTTGAAGAACTATTTTCATTTACCAAATTGGCATTTACCAAAATAAATTTATTAAATCAATATAGAGCCATGAAGTTTTGGCAATCAAAATATAATTCTAAAATCAGGGTTTCACAACAAGAGCTTCTTGAAATCAGTACAGAAGTAAGTCTTAAGTATTCTCCGGAAATTCATTCAGACTTTTCTGAATTGGTTTTGTTACCTGTTGATCCATTTCATGTATACACATATTGGAGTATCGGTGAAAGGTATCCACAAATATCAATTGATAATGATGTCTTGATTTTGCGTATTTACTGGCAAACAGCTGTTCCAATTAATGCCCTTGGGGGGGAACAATGGTTAGATATTCCTGTTAATTCTTTTCCACATCGGAAGAAAGTATTGGTTCCATATGACAATGCGGTTTATTCTGCAGTGATTGGCAGGCAGACAGATGAAGCCGGTTTTTCAATTTATGCTTTTTCAAATGTTGTTCATACTCCACGATGTGGTGTGAACTCGATTTGGAACGATAAGCGTGTCGTGCCAGCTGATATACAAGAAAATCAAAATTGTGACAATCAGGCTGAAGAAGGGAAGGAAAAAATGAAAGACAGCATGACTCGCTTGGAAGAGACGAAAAAATTTGGAAAAAAAACTAACCGAGAGGATTTCATTTTTACACTTGATAGTTCCGATGCTTCAGGTTCTGGTGACGCCAGTCATGCAGTGGATATAGGTATTGGTTCATCAAATTATAAATTGCCAAAAAACCTCAAGAAATGCCAGAATACAGCTTTTTAAGTACGCTTTTAACGCAATAATGTGTTAATCAGTGAGAGCAAGGTAGGCTTTAAAAGCAGTCAGGTTACAGTCTATTTTTTTTCTCAAAATTTCCTAAAACATTTATTCTTAATCTTGCCAAAGGCTATTTTTCTAAAATAATGAATACACAAGGGTGTCTCGCTATTATTCTCCATGCGCATTTACCCTTTGTAAGGCATCCTGAATACGACCGTTTTTTTGAAGAAAACTGGTTCTTTGAGGCGATATCGGAATGTTACATCCCTCTCATAAAAACCCTTGATCGTTTAGAGAAGGATCATGTGGATTTTCGTCTAACCCTTTCTTTGTCTCCAACACTGATTTCAATGCTGTGTGATGAGCTTTTGCGAGAACGTTATATTAGCTATCTTGGAAAGCAACTGGAACTTGCGGAAAAGGAAATCATTAGAACTCGTAACGACAAACATCTCCATTCATTAGCAAATTGGTATCGTGGATTATTTTCTGATACCTTGAAAATATATCAGGATCAATATCAAGGTGATTTACTATCAGCATTTAAAAAGCATTTTTTATTGGGAAATCTCGAATTAATTACCTGTGCTGCTACACATGGTTTTTTACCGTTGTTGAATGTTAACGAGTTGTCGGTTCGTAATCAGATAAATATTGGCCTTGATGTTTTTAATAATTATTTTGATTTTTCATCAACTGGTTTTTGGCTGCCAGAGTGCGGTTTTTACCCTGGCCTAGAAAAAAATCTAGAAGAAGCGGGAATCAATTATTTTTTTTCTGATACTCATGGTGTTTTACATGCCAGTCAACAACCTGTAAATGGTGTTTATGCTCCTCTTGATTGTGGAAATGGTGTAGCTGTTTTTGCTCGTGATCCCGAATCATCCAGACAGGTTTGGAGTTCACAGGAAGGCTATCCTGGCGATTTTGATTACCGGGAATATCATAGAGATATTGGCTTTGATTTGGATTTGGACTATATTTCGCCCTATATTCTTGATGGCGAAGTCAGGGTTAATACTGGTATTAAATATCATCGGGTTACTGGAACTCATTTAAAACAATATTATCGACCTGTTCAGGCTTATAAGAAAGCACAAATCCATGCCCGGGATTTTTTGCAAAAACGACAACAACAAATTGCTCGATTGTCTGATTTCATGGATAGGGTGCCGATAATTATTTCACCTTACGATGCTGAACTTTTCGGGCATTGGTGGTTTGAGGGGCCAATCTGGCTTGAATTTGTTTTACGTTTTGCTGATGAAGCCAACAGTACTGTTAAGACTGTTAGTTGTAGTGATTATTTGCAACAGTTCAAGAAGCAACAGGTTGCAATTCCATCAGCTTCCACATGGGGAGCCGAAGGTTATTCCAGTTATTGGATTAATGAAACAAATGACTGGATTTATCCGGTTTTGCATAAAGCCGGGAAAGACATGCAGGATTTAGCAACAGATTTTTTTCAGATTCCTTCTCAATCAATTATTGAGCGAGCATTAAATCAAGCTGCCCGATCATTATTACTTGCGCAGTCATCTGATTGGGCATTTATTATTAGGTCCGGAACCACAACAGAATATGCAAAAAAGCGCATTATTGACCACTTGGCCAGATTCAACTATTTAAGTGAAAGTATAAGAAATAATGTAATTGACGAACGTACTTTGTCGGCTCTGGAAATCCTGGATGACATTTTTCCAGATATTGATTTTCGTGATTATGCAAAGCTAGAAAATACAACACAAGTAGTAAAGAGTGCGCAATTCAGTTCATGACTGGTTGTTATTGATTTTTTGGAATTGAGACTTTAATGTTTAGTATCCTTTATAGAATTTGAATGAAAATTGAGCTGAGATTGTTTTGGGGAATGGCTCAGGTCTTAACTAGAGCCATTTCAAAAATTCGTTGTTCAGAAAACTAAAATCATACTATACAGAAAATACAGTCAATTTTTGCATAATATCTTTAATAACTGGCATTACGACGGGGTTTGCAGCTGGAATTTTTGAGACGCGATCAATTACTGGCTGTAATGCAGTGATTTTGTTTTCAGCAATATTGGCTGTCGTCGATTTAGCCGAATCAGATAGTTGATTAAACCGCTCAATTAAAGAGTCAAGTTTTGAGGAAGCTTCTTTAAATTTAGGCAAAGCTGTGGCTGCTGATTCAGCATCAGTAATGAGAATCAGGTTATCTGTAATATTGTTGATAATATTGCTAAGATCATTACCGATATTAATATAATCTGACGATGAGGATTCATCACCTAATTTATCAACGATAGTAGCAACATCCAGTTCACTATCCTGGGGTAACAAAGTTGGTAAAAAAAAGTAGGCAGATAGCCCGATTATTACAAAAAGAGGTATCCACATTAATTTGCCATATTTTGGCCCATTACTGGTTTCTCTCTTAAGTGGTTCTTGCTTTTCAAGATCTTCTGATTTATCCATTGTAATATGTGTCGGTTGTTGTACAAGGTTACGTTTTAGCTCCTGTGGAGCGTCTAATAGGCTATTTGTTCCTAATACGTTTTTTTATTCTGTTGCTGAATTATACCTACGATCAAGGGTGTGATCAAAGCGATGAGTGTTGAAGCGGACTGATATTTAATATTGTTAGAGCTAGCAATTGTTCGCGAGATATTGGCCAAATTGTTTTCACCAAGCGAGATGGAAAGTAGGTCAGTTCCTTTATTGATCAGCGTTACATAATCACCTTCATTCATTAAGGCTGCAAAATTTTCAATATGACTACTTTTCGGAGAATCTTGATTATTTAATATTTGATTTTTGTCAGAAGCTGAGGTGTTAGAAAATGCATCAACAAGTAATAATATTGCCTGGTCTAATGCTTTTTTGGTTTTGTCTGTTGCTTCCTCAATAAGCATTTCTGTTTGATTAAGGAAATTATTTCCAAGTTCTGCTTTAATTAGGGTGACAAGGTTGTTTGACATGACAGAATGATTTCACGAAGCCGTAGAAATTAGTGAAAGAGAACTTAATATTCGCTGCTGAATATAAGGCGGTGCAACGATCATAACATGCTTAAACTACTGATAACCTTAAGTTGAAATTAAAGGTATGTTATCTAACTAAA
>CAZGYJ010000129.1:1835-8194 GCA_964530345.1 uncultured Methylomonas sp. | reverse complement strand
GAGGAGCAAGTTAAGCTTTTTGAAGCCCAGCCATGTCAATTTAAATGTAATTGTTCAACAGAAAAAATTGAATCAACACTTTTTGCGATGCAGCAGGAAGCATTGCAAAAAATATTACAGGAACAGGGTGAAATAGTGGTTGATTGTGAGTTTTGTGGTAAACAGTACTGTTTTTCTCGTTCTGATTTGGAAAAAATAGGATTAGCTTCAAAATCAGGCCAATCATCCTCCGTAATTCATTAATAATGTACCGCAATTCAATACGCTTGAGTTTTATTTTATTACTGACCGCTCTATTGTCAGGCTGTGTTTACTGGAGACTTTTGCAGACAAAATTTCAACTTAATGATTTTGACGAATATTTTTCTTTGATTGTTGCCGATGATTTGACCTGGCATTTTAAGCAGCCATTACTTTATTCCGATGATTTTATATATTTGGCAAAATTGCAGCCGAGTTCCATTCTGCAAGAAAAGTCTGGTGAAAAATGGCAGTTATTGTTTCGCAAGATTGATGAGCAAGGTAATTTAATTAAACCTGAAGTCAATTATTTTTTTACATTAAAATTTAATCACCAACAAAAACTAACTGATTTATCTCTTTCTCCAAAATTTTTAAAAATGGCGCCTCCTGAGTTTCTGGAAGCTTCATTACGCTCTTTGGGAAGGGGCGATATTTTTGAATCAAAACGTCAGTTAAAGGTTAGTGCCGATAAAATGCTAAAAATTTCTGCAAAATTACCCAAGAAAACTATAATTCTTAAATATCTTGGGCCGCCATTGAATAAAACAGAAGAAGATGGTCTGGAAGTGTATTTTTATCGTTTTTTGTTACAGACGCCCCATATTGAAGAAGGCTATGAAGATCGAGCTTTTTCAGATTTAAAGTTATGGTTTGATAAAAAAACACTGGAATTGGTTAAATTTGGCGGTCGATTTGCAGGGTTAAAACTTCGGATAGATTATCGTGATTATCAACAGATTGATACAGACAATCAGGCGTCATTGTAAATGACAGAACAGGGACTAATAAAACTGCATGTCTATGAATTACAAATAGGCATGTTTGTCAGCCAGCTGGAAATTCCTTGGGAGCAATCTCCGTTTTTGCTGCAAGGTTTTGATCTAAAAACACAAGCTGATATTAAAGCGGTTCAGGATGTTTGTGATTATGTTTATATTAATCCTGCTCGTCAAAAACAGATTCATGGCGATGCCTTAACTCGAAACTCTAAAGCCGATAATAGATTAAATTTTACTCAGGCTTTTGCCAATGCCCAGCAGACTTATCAGCAAACCAGTAATCTGGTCAAAGATTTAATGGACGATGTCCGTTTTGGAAATACCCTGAATACTGAAGCTGCCAAAGCAGCGGTAGCAGATTGTGTTGATAGAATTATTGAAAATTCTGATGCAATGGCGCTGTTGACACAACTTAAAAGTAAAGATGAATATACTCAGCAGCATAGTTTAAACGTTTGCCTCTTGGCTATCATGCTTGGGCGTCATCAAAAAAAGTCGATCCAGGATCTCAATAATCTTGGAATTTGCGCGTTGTTACATGATATGGGCAAAATGAAGGTTCCTTTGGAAGTTTTGAATAAACCAGGCAAATTGACTGAAGATGAAATGCGTTTGATGGAAGCGCACACGACTTGGGGGCGTGATATTATCATGTCAGCCCGTGGGATTTTTCCTGGCGCTGTCGATGTTGCCTATGGCCATCATGAAAAACTGGATGGAAGTGGATATCCTCGAGGTATAAAAGCGCAGGGTATTTCAGAATATACACGAATAGTTGCTATCGTTGATGCTTATGATGCCATTACTAGCGACAGGGTATATCAAAAAGGCCGATTACATTTAGAAGCCATCAATATTTTGACTCGTTCAAGAGAAACTCATTTTGATGCTATGACCGTTATTCAATTTATTGATTGTATAGGGATTTATCCGGTAGGAAATCTAGTGGAAATGAGTAATGGCGAGGTGGCGGTGGTGATCGAAAAAAATGTCAACAATAAAACCAGACCAAAGGTTTTGTTATTGTTGAACGCTGAAAAACAACCACAGTCACATCAGATTATTGATTTGTCAACAGAACAAAAAGATGCTTCAGGGGAAATATACAAAATTCACAAGGTATTGCATTCTGATGCTTATGGAATTGACCTGAAAAAGTTTCATGAGCAAGGGCAATTTAATCGTGCTTTTGGAATTCAGTAATCGCTGAGTTATTCTGTTTTGTCGAGATTTCCTGCGTGCAACCCACATTCCTTTTTATTATCTGATTCCCACCACCACCGACCTGCTCGCTCATGTTGGTTTGGTAATACCGGGCGGGTGCAGGGTGCGCAGCCAATACTGATATAACCATGTTGATGCAGTTCATTATATGGCACCTGATAGGCTTCGATATGATCCCAAACCTGAGCTGAATTCCAGTTTAATAATGGGTTAAATTTGATTAAAGTATGATCTTCTTTAGAAAAGCTCGTGTCAATTTCCACTTCTGAAAGATTTTGTCTGGTGTCCAGACTTTGATCTTTGCGTTGGCCGGTAATCCAGGCATCAAGTGTAGCCAGTTTTCGTGCTAAAGGCTCGACTTTACGAATCCCGCAGCATTCTTGGTGTCCATCTTGATAAAAGCTGAATAAACCCTTGGCTTTGACAAAATCATCTAGGATATTTCTGTCAGGTGTAAGTAGTTCAATGTCAATTTGATAGTGATTTCTGACCTTTTCAATAAAACGGTAGGTTTCCGGGTGTAATCTTCCGGTATCTAATGAGAAAACTTGGATATCTTTACGAATTTTGCTGGCAAGGTCGATCAATACAACATCTTCTGCGCCACTGAAAGCTATGGCAATATTATCAAATTGTTCTAATGCAGCTTTGATGATTCTTCTTGGATTTTGGCCATGACAATGTTTCTGTAAAGTAGCGATCTTGGTATTCATATAGATAGGATTAGCAGTCTGCAAATTGTGACTGGGAAAAATAGCATTTTAAAAAATCTGGAAAGGAGTTGTAGTTAAACGCTTCAATATTTCGTTGCGTGGCAAATGACTCATCGGTATGTTTTTTAAAATCTTTCATAAGTTGAGGGTCAAACGGTAGATTTTGAAAAAATTGCTTGTGTTGTTTGGAAATTTTTAACGCGAATGGAGCGAATGGTATATGTTCTTCCTTCATGTCGGCTAAAATACGAGCAGATGGAGTCAGGTCAGGATTATCAATTTTTTGCTTTTGTTCGGCCAATGACTTGCTGTAGGGTTTAAGGTTATTGTTATGATCCAATGCAGCGCAAACGGGTTCCATGCATTCGAGAATTTCATTTGCCCAATCCTGCAAGTTGATTTTTTTGCCCTGTTTTTGCAGCAATAGCCCAGGTTTTCTCCCTTCATTGGCAACTGCCAATTGGTTTAAGTTATTTTCATTATAATCAGCAATAGTATTGGCAGGGCTTTCCTGAAAAAGACATGTCAAAAGAAATGCCTCAAGAAAATTTGCACAGCTTTCATCGATTCCGAGCGGTTCAAAAAGATTCAGGTCTAAAGAACGTACTTCTAGATACCGGACACCTCTTTCTTTCAAAGCGTGGGTTGGTTTTTCGCATGATTTTGCAATCTGTTTGGGACGAATCAGGCTGTAAAATTCATTCTCGATCTGCAAGATATTACCGTTGAGTTGACGATATTCACCATCGACAACCACTCCAATTTTCTGGTATTCAGGATATGGGGTTTCTATTGCTTCGGTTAAGCTCTTAACATATCCATCCAGGGAATTATAATCAATTGCCAAGCTGGCCTGGCTTTTGCTTTTATAACCAATATCACTCATACGCAATGTGGTTGCATAAGGATGATAGAGTGTACATGGGTCGAATTCCTCAAATTGCTCTATTAAATGAGGCCGGCTGTTGAAAAAGGCTTTGCAAATAGCTGGCGATGCGCCAAATAAATACAAAATAAGCCAGCCTTGACGAAGGAAATTACGAATGGCACCAAAATAAGATTCGGAAATAAAATCGTGTAATGCGATTGGTCGGTCTTCCATCTCCAATAATGCCGGCCATAATTTTTCAGATACTGAATAATTAAAATGGATACCGGCAATTGCTTGCATGGTACGACCATAGCGATGAGCCAGGCCACGACGGTAAACATGCTTCATCAGGCCAATATTGGAAGACCCATATTCAGCAATGGGGATGCTTTCGTCACCATCAATTCCGCAAGGCATGCTGGAAGCCAGGAGTATTTCACTGTCAAGATGTTTGTAGACAAATTGGTGAATATTTTGCAAAAAGCTCAAGGTTTCCTTGGTATCAACAAAAGGTGGTGTGATAAATTCCAGTAATGCCTCAGAATAATCAGTAGTGATATGAGGGTGCGTTAATGCAGAACCCAGGGCTTTTGGATGCGGTGTCTGGGAAATTATCCCTTCTGGAGTGATGCGTAAGCTTTCTTTTTCGATGCCTTTGAGGCCTTGAGTTAAAAAGGGTTGGTGTCCATTATCGAGTAATTGATTTAAGCGATGCAGATTGCGAGCGTCCAAATTAAAAGTCCTTGTGAGTTTTGTGTCATGATAGGTATATAATGGACTTATTATAAGGTCTATTGTTCAATTATAAAAAAATAATATCGTGACTGAAGTCTTGACGATTGATAATCAAGCGGCTGAAATTTTACACAGTGTCTTTGGCTATGAATGTTTTCGGGGCCAGCAACAAGCCATTATTGAAAAAATGATTCAGGGTGAAGATGCCTTGGTATTAATGCCGACGGGAGGAGGGAAATCGCTTTGTTATCAGATCCCAGCGATAATTCGTGAAGGCGTTGGAATTGTTATTTCGCCATTAATTGCACTCATGCAGGATCAGGTGAACGCCATGGGGTTGCTTGGGGTAAAAGCTGCCTTTCTAAATTCCACTTTATCCTACGAGCAAGTTGTGGATATTCAACAGCAGCTTCGAAAAGATGAACTGGATCTGCTCTATATTGCGCCAGAGCGTTTAACCTCCAACCGCACACTGGCTCTGTTCGAACAAATAAAAATTGCTTTGTTTGCCATTGATGAAGCCCATTGTGTTTCCCAGTGGGGGCATGATTTTCGTGCCGATTATTTACAACTTTCGCTGTTACATCAACGATTTCCAAAAATACCTAGAATTGCTTTAACAGCCACTGCGGACGAAAGGACGCGCAAGGAAATAATCAAACGTCTGGAGCTTGAAAATGCCAATCACTTTGTCAGCAGTTTTGATCGGCCTAATATACGTTACCAGATTGTGCAGAAGCAAAATGCGCGTGATCAATTGCTTCATTTTATCCGAAATAATCACGCCGGCGATGCGGGAATAGTCTATTGTTTATCTCGTAAAAAAGTGGATGCAACGGCACATTGGTTAAATCAAAAAGGCGTGTCTGCTTTACCCTATCATGCAGGGATGCCAGCTGAGGAGCGGCAACAGAATCAACATCGTTTTTTAATGGAAGAAGGCGTGGTTATTGTTGCTACAATCGCATTTGGAATGGGCATCGATAAACCTAATGTTCGATTCGTAGCGCATCTGGATTTACCAAAAAGTATTGAGGCTTATTATCAAGAAACCGGCCGTGCCGGACGTGATGGTCTACCGGCAAATGCCTGGATGACCTACGGTTTACAGGATGTTGTAACACTCAGACAAATGTTGGAAGGGTCTGAGGCTGATGAGGCTCATAAACGTGTAGAATTACACAAACTGGATGCGATGTTAGCCTTATGTGAACAAGTGACTTGTCGGCGGCAAAGGTTACTGGCTTATTTTGGTGATCACCTGCAGCAACCATGCGGTAATTGCGATACCTGTCTGGAACAGGTCGAAACATGGGATGGAACGCTGGCCGCAAAACAAGCATTATCTTGTATTTATCGAACCGGACAAAGGTTTGGCGTAAATTATCTGCTGGATGTTTTATTGGGAAAAAAAACCGATCGGGTCAGAAACTTTGGTCACGAACGGCTTAGTACGTTCGGAATAGGAAAGGATCTGGATGAATTTCAATGGCGCTCGGTGTTCAGGCAATTAGTTGCCAGACGGTTGGTGTCAGTGGATCTTGAAGGCTATGGTGGATTAAAACTCACTGAGGAATGTCGCCCAGTTTTGCGTGGTGAGCAGCAACTCATGCTGCGTAAAGATATTCAGATTAAGGTTTCTAAAACCCAACAGCGTTCAGTTAGCCAGGCTAAATATCAAAATAATAAACTATGGCAGGCATTACGAGCTAAACGTAAGGAAATTGCCGATGCTCAGGATGTTCCTCCATTTGTTATTTTTCATGATGCGACTTTGATGGCCATGATGGAAAA
>CAZGYJ010000129.1:0-1735 GCA_964530345.1 uncultured Methylomonas sp. | reverse complement strand
TGTATTTTGGCTTTGCCCGCAGACCAGAAAAATATGTTAAAACCAGTCTATGAAGCATTGGATGGCGTTTTTGATTATGGTATCTTGCGTTGTGTTCGGGCTTCAATTCAGCATGAAACGGCATAAATAGAATACGCGATGAAATAGGGGGCAACTATAGTTGCAATTTGTGCCAATTAAAATATATCATTAAATCAAATAATTAAAATATAAAGGTTAAGTTCCATGGCAGAAAAAACAACTAGCAATTATTTAACCAATCTGGAGAGTTTTCTTTCAGGACAAAATCCGGCTTTAATTGAGGCAGTCAAGATTTTTAAAGAGCTTGATCAAATCGAATATGAGCTGGGGCTGCTGGATCCTGAAGATACGACTGCCAGCAAGGTTTCCTGGTGGCCTGTAATTACTGTCATGGGTACCGATGGTTTTGGAAAAGCGATGTTTGTTAACCGTTACCTAAAGACCAAACTCCTTCAGCCGACACATTCGCAATCGGGTAAAGTCACTGTTTATCAATATAGTGCTACTCAAGATAACGTAACTTTGCCTGGCACCGCATTGGATGGAGATCCGCGTTTTCCTTTTTATCAAATTAGTAAACAATTGGAGAAAGAGGCAAAAGAAGGCCATAAGGTAAATACTTACCTGGAATTAACAACTTGTACAAGTGATCGATTAAAAGGAAAGATTTTGATCGATATGCCGGACTTTTCCGAAGAGAAAAATAAGGTTACCCAATTTTTATACAGACATGTCTTGGATGTTTCTGATTTAGTTCTTTTTTTTATAGATGTTAATAATATCGATCAAAAAAAATTGGATATTGTGTTGCAAGAGATGCATCACCAAAAAGACCCAGAAAAGATTCTATTCATTGTCTTCCAAAGAAATGATCCAGACTCATTGGCATTTGTTCAGCGAAATACTGAGCAATTAAAAAACAAACTTATTGAAAAGGGAATGAAGTTGACTCAATTTAAAGTACTTGATGAGTCGAAGGCTAATACGGTAACAAAATCAGGTGGAAATGTTTTAAGTCAGATTGCAGGCCATAAAGTTACCTCTTCTAGTCCTGAAAGTTATCCTGAGCTTGATGATATTGAAATGCGTATGAAAAATGTGAGTATCCATCGTGCTTATCACATCATTGACTGCCTTGAAAAAAATATCCGTGCTAACGAGGAGGAAATCATTCCCACAGTTAAGGCTGCTATCAGCTTATGGAAGGAACGTTCTCATTTTACCTTGGCATTGATTGGAGGATTGATTGCTTCTGTATTAGTCCTTTTGGAAGTTGAAATGGGATTATTGGAACTTTTTTTTGATCCAATAATTGGTCCGATTATTTTAGTTGTTATTATTCTGATCCTTATTCCAGTTTATTTGTTAATTAGCAAAGCTCATGCAACAACAGTAAAAAATTCTTTACAAGAACGAAGAATGATTGAAGGACGATTGGAAAACCCAGCTGGTCTGTTTGAAAAAAGTTTAACCAAGGCAAGAATTTTTTTACCTATAAAAAAACCTGTTGGTTGGAATGACGAAATTCGAACACGGCTTCAAGCGTTACTTGAAAGAACTAAAGGTTTGTTTCAATACCTGAATGATGGGTTTAGTCGGTAAATTTTATTACAACAGGTTGTGACAGCCTGTGAACAATAATATTGTTATTTTTGGGGAAGTTCTTTTTGATTGTTTTCCTGATGGTCAAAAAATCTTAGGCGGCGCACCATTT
>CAZGYJ010000128.1:0-8197 GCA_964530345.1 uncultured Methylomonas sp. | reverse complement strand
ACTATGAACTGGCATTTTTTTTACATACTATTTCTTGTGCTACTTTCATTGCGAATTCCAAGCTGCCGACATCAACTTTACCTGTGCCAGCCAATTCCAAAGCGGTTCCGTGATCTACCGAGGTTCTAATGATTGGCAGTCCAAGCGTTATATTTGCCGCCTGACCAAATCCCATATATTTCAATACCGGCAAGCCCTGATCATGATACATAGCCAAAACAACATCCGCTGATTGTAAATTTTTTGGTGTAAATACGGTATCTGCAGGTAAAGGTCCCTGTAGATCCAAGCCTGACTTTCTCAACATTTTCAATGCTGGTTCAATAATTTCAGTTTCCTCGGTCCCTAAATGACCATTTTCCCCCGCATGTGGATTCAGCCCACAAACTAAAATACGCGGTTTTTTTATATTAAATTGATTCTGTAGACCTTGATACAAAATCTGGATAACTCGCCTTAAACTGTGTTGTGTAATCGCTTGACTGACTTTTACCAGCGGTAAATGAGTTGTTACCAATGCAACTCGCAGACCTGGAGTTGCCAACATCATGACTGGATGACCTCCTGTCAGATCTGCTATAAATTCAGTATGACCGCTAAATTCAAAGCCTGCCTTATTTATGTTCGCTTTGTGTACTGGTCCAGTTACCATTGCATCAAAAATTCCTTGCAAGCAACCTTTAGTTGCTCGAGTGATTGTTTTTAATACATAACGGCTATTCAATGGGCTTAGCTTGCCGACCTCACTAATCGTCTGCATTTTAACCGGCAAAACACAACACACTCCTTTTTCTTGAATTATTGGGGCTTCATCCGGTCTGAATTCGGTAAACCTGATTGGTAAATTTAATAATTCCGCCCTGGATTCAAGTAGCTCCGGGTCTGCTATAATGACAGTTTGGCAATCCAGCTGTTGTTGCAAGAACTTCAGACATATATCGGGACCGATACCCGAAGGCTCACCAGGGGTCAGAGCAATCCTGGAGATTTTTTTGTGACTGGGCATTTATCAATCTAAGCCGTTTTTCAGAAAATTAAAAGTATAATTATTGTGGATAAACACTATACTTGGGAAAGTGAATTCTATACTATCCGAAAGCTATATACCATTTGGACACTCACCTATCTATCCTGATTTCTCTCAAAAAACATGAACTCGCTTTTTTTCCATTCTTTAACAACCTGATAAAAAATAATTAAATGATGAAAGGCAGCTTTGTAGCCAAACTGGGGAATTTAGTCACTCACCACCCGTGGTGGATTATTTGCATCACTCTTCTGCTTGTCGCCGCCGCTGGCTCAGGACTCCAGCACATTGAGCTTAACAATAATTACCGAATATTTTTCGGCAAGGACAACCCTCAACTGTTAGCTTTTGATGCAATACAAAACACCTATAGCAAAAGTGACAATTTAATGTTTGTCGTTGAACCTGCAAACGAAAATATTTTTACCAAAAAAAACTTGCAGGCCATAATCGAGTTAACTGAAGAAGCATGGCAATTGCCCTATTCCAGCCGAGTTGATTCAATTACCAATTTTCAGCATACAGTTGCTGAAGGGGATGATCTTATCGTTAATGATCTGGTCACCGAGACCGAATCCTTGACCGAAGATCAATTACAAAAGATCAAACAAATTGCTCTTCATGAGCCGTTATTAAGAAACAGACTGATTTCTCCATCAGGCCACGTTGCCGGTGTTAATGTAACAGTACAACTGCCGGGAACAAACCCTTTAGAAGCGATGGAAATAGCGGAAGTCGCTAGAAAAATGGCTAAACAGCTGACTAATAAGTATCCTGATATAAAGCTCCATATTACCGGTCTGGTAATGCTCAATAATGCTTTTGGTGAAGCTTCCATCAATGACAATAAAACACTGACACCATTGATGTTCGGTATTGTTTTTTTGGTATTGTATTTATGCTTGCGCTCGGTTTCTGCAACCTTCAGCGTTATTCTGGTTACTTTTTTTTCTATTATTTTCGCTGTGGGACTGGCCATCTGGCTTGGCATCAAACTGACGCCTACCTCGGCAACATCACCAATTATAATTTTAACTATGGCTGTTGCAGATTGCGTCCATTTCCTGGTTACCACGCTACACAACATCCGGCTAGGCCATGAAAAAAAACAAGCTATCAAAGAAAGTCTGCGCACCAATCTTCAGCCAATTTTTCTGACTAGTGCAACCACGGCAATTGGATTTTTAAGCATGAATTTCAGTGATGCCCCACCTTTCAGAGATCTTGGTAATATTGTAGCTATTGGTGTCAGCATCGCTTTTATTTTTACTATTACCTTTTTACCAGCTTTAATCACGGTTTTACCCATAAAAACCACTTTAAAAGAAGAACCTAGCAATGCCGCCATGAAGCATTTTGCCGAATTTGTAATCAGATGGCGACATGCATTATTGATTGGCAATATTCTGCTGGCAATCGGACTTATCAGTCAGATCCCAAAAAATGAATTAAATGATGAATTTGTTAAGTATTTTGATCAAACTTTTGAATTCCGACGCGCCAGTGATTTTTTAAATGAAAACATGGGCGGTATGTATTCTGTCGAAGTCGCTTTTGATGCTGGAGAAGAAGGAGAAATCAGTGATCCGCTATTTCTACAATGGGTCAATGTATTTAAAGAATGGCTGTCCATGCAACCCGAAGTTGCTCATATTAATACTATCTCTGATACCTTCAAAAGATTAAACAAAAACATGCATGGCGATGACCCAAAAGAATATCAGCTGCCCGAAAAGCGTGATCTCGCTGCGCAATATCTGTTGCTATATGAAATGTCACTCCCTTATGGCCTGGACTTAAATGATCAAATCAATCTGGATAAATCTGGTATTCGAATCATTGTGACATTACATAATCTAAGCTCCCAACAAATGTTAAGTATTGAACGCCGCATTAACGACTGGCTGGACAAAAACATGATTGAGTACAAACCCATTTTAGCCAGTCCAACGCTGATGTTTGCTTATATCGGCAAAAGAAATATCCAACGCATGCTGATAGGATCAGTTGCTGCCTTGGCATTAATTTCACTGCTTTTAATCATCGCCTTCAAATCGATAAAAGTCGGCTTAATCAGCTTGATTCCCAACCTGATTCCTGCCGGCATGGCATTTGGAATCTGGGCGCTAATTAATGGCACAATTGGCTTGGCTTTATCTGTAGTGACTGGATTAACGCTAGGAATTGTCGTTGATGATACGGTCCATTTTATCAGCAAATATCGACGCGCCAGAATTGAACTAGACTATAGTCCTGAAGATTCTGTCAGATACGCTTTTTCCACGGTTGGAATTGCTCTTTGGGTGACATCGTTGGTACTCGTATCTGGCTTTTTGGTGTTAGCCACTTCGCACTTCACCATGAATCAAGGCATGGGGCTTTTAACTGCAATAACCATTGCTGTCGCTTTATTTTTAGACTTTTTATTATTGCCACCTCTACTAATGAGCCTGGAGAAAAAATGAGAAAACTGGGTACACTTACATGTTTTTTTGTGTTATTACTTTCTGGTAATATCACTTCGGCTGGTACGTCGGATAAGCAACCTAAGCAAATACAAACTGAATCTGAAAAACTTCAATGGATAATTGAATCTGCTAAAAATTCAGAAAAAAAAGCGCTTGAACTTAAAGTAACCAAGCCGCAAAAAAAAGAGCCTGCGTCCATCAAAAAAAACACTCCTCAAGATAGCAAATTAACCCCAACATTAAATAAGACAGATTCTGGTGCTATTGAAAAAACTGTTCCTGATGACACAAATACTGCTGACAACATTCAACATCCTGAGCAAACACCCCTTGACCAGATAGATCAAACCATTCCTCCAGAAAACATCCCAACAACCGATGTAGCGGAGACCAGTGAACAACCTGAAAAATTCGACATTTCCAAGCAAACCTTTAATAATGATAAGGAAAAAGGTTTGGCAATTATCAAAGAAGTTGACCGACGCGATACCGGCTGGCAAGATAGCCAGGCAAAACTAACCATGATCCTGAAAAACCGGCATGGTGATGAACATAGCCGTAAACTGAAAATGAAAATTATGGAAGTCAAAGGTGATGGAGACAAAAGCCTGAGCATCTTTAACAGCCCCAGGGATATTAAAGGCACTGCTTTTCTAAGTTTTACCCACGCACTTGATCCTGATGAACAATGGCTTTATTTACCTGCGATTAAAAGAGTCAAACGAATTTCATCCAGAAACAAATCCGGCCCCTATCTAGGCAGCGAATTCGCTTTCGAAGACCTTTCTTCCTTTGAAGTCGCAAAATACGATTACAAATATATCAAAGATGAAATTTATGATGGTATTGATTGCTTCGTTATCGAGGCATATCCTCTATACGAACATTCAGGGTATACAAAACTCGTTCTCTGGATCGACAAAAACAGGTACATCCTGTTAAAAACCGACTATTATGATCGTAAGAACAGCTTGCTGAAAACCCAAACATTTCATGGTTATAAAAAGTATCTTGATCAATACTGGCGCCCCGATGAAATGCGGATGGTAAACCATACCAATGGCAAAAGCACCATCTTGCTTTGGAAAGAATACCAGTTCAGAAAAGGCTTAACCAAAAGAAGTTTCGACAAAAATGCCCTTAAACGAGCACGATAAAAACATGAAAACTCTAGTCAACCTTTTAATTTTTTTATTACTTCCTATTCAAGCTCTGTCAGCTTTGGAAATTTCAGGATATGTCGGGGTAGAAGACTTGGTTTTTACCCAAAATCCACTCGATAACAGGCAACATAATAATTATGTGTCCGGGGTGATTGAGCCCGAGATTTATCATGAATGGGATGATGGCACTCAAAATTTTGCTTTTGTGCCTTTCTTTCGTTATTCACAGCATGATAGCCGCCGCACCCATTTTGACATCCGGGAATTAAACTGGATGAAAATAGCTGAATCCTGGGAATTACGAGTTGGCATCCGAGAAATTTTCTGGGGAGTTACCGAATCTCAACACTTGGTCAATATTATCAATCAAACTGATTTGGTTGAAAATATGGATACTGAAGACAAACTTGGACAACCCATGATTAATCTGGCTTTGATTAATGACTGGGGAACCCTGGATTTGTTTATTCTGCCAGGATTTAGAGAGCGTACTTTCCCTGGCGTCGAAGGTCGTATGCGCATCTTGCCCATCGATATTGATAATGCCCGGTTTGAAAAAAATGGCTTTGAAAGACACATGGCCTATGCCTTTCGCTGGTCACAAACCCTTGGAGATTGGGATATCGGATTCTCGCATTTTTATGGAACCAATCGAGACCCATTATTTCTTCTGGACTCTGATCGAGCAGGAAATCTTCGCATTATTCCGTTTTATGAAATGATCAATCAAACTGGACTGGATGTTCAGGTAACCAAAGATGCCTGGCTATGGAAACTGGAAGCCATTTTCCGATCTAGTAAAACCTTTAATTATTTTGCCTCAACATTCGGCTTTGAGTACACCTTTTTCAATATTCGGGAGACTGGCTTGGATATTGGAGTTTTAGCCGAATATTTGTATGACAGCCGCGGTCAAAATATACAAACTTTATTCGAAGATGATTTTTTTGTTGCCCTGCGTTTTGCATTGAACGATACCCAAAGTACAGAAATTCTGGCAGGGATTGTGTTAGACCGAACCACCAGCGCCAAGTTTTATAATATTGAAGCCAGCAGAAGATTTGGCGATAGCTGGAAACTGGAAATTGAAGCCCGGTTTCTTGCAGGAATACCAAAAGACGACCCAGCTTATATGCTCAGGGACGATGATCATATCAGAATGGAATTAAGCTATCATTTCTAAAAGTTGACGGGGTATAGCCTCGCAGTGAGGCAAGTGAGAATTGCAATACTTTTTAGCCACTGCGCCAAATGGAAAGCAACAACCAAATTCCTCCAATAAATGCGCCGATAAAACCCAAAAACCCAATAACGGAAGAAGACCCATCTTCTGTCGTTGCCACAATGGAACTGCCAACTATCAGGGCAGAAGTAACCAAGCTAATTGATAAACGGTTAATAATCCTGTCCAACTCCTTGCTTATCCAGCTCGGTTTATTTATATCAATTTTTACGCCTACTGCCCCATGGCGCATCGATTCCATTAATTGATGTAAGTCCTTCGGTAAATCAATTAATAATTCTGCCAGCGTAAAAAAATTATTCTTACCTTTTTTCAACAAGGCATCTGGACTATATCGTGACCAAAAAATCTGTGTCATTAATGGTGTAGCCACTTCAACCAGATTAAATTCAGGGTCTAATTGCCGACCTAAGCCCTCCAGGGTAATTGCTGCCTTCAGTAACAAGGTTAAATCAGAAGGAAGATTTAACTGATGATCCCTCAACAAGGTTGTTAAATTATTTAACAAATCGGTAATATTTAGCTCTTTTAACGGAACATCATGATATTGGTCGATAAAATTTTCTACGTCCAATACCAGGCTATCTCTTTCTTGTGGAGATATAGAGCTGGAACTCCATTGCAATAATACTTTGACTACCGGCTGGGTATCCTGATCGACAAAACCTCGCAATAAATTTAATACCTGATCGCGCCGGCTTTCAGAAAGACGACCGACCATACCAAAATCAATAAAAGCAATACGATTATTGTCTAAAAAAAAGCAATTTCCCGGATGAGGATCAGCATGAAAAAAGCCATGTTTTAAAATCATTTTTAAAACGGCTTCAGCGCCTCGTGTTGCCAATAATCTTCGGTTTAATCCCGCCTGGTCAATAGCCTCCAGATCATAGCCATGAATTCCATCAATATATTCTTGAACATTTATCCGTTCGCATGTCCATTGCCAGTAGATTTTCGGAATAACAATATACGGATCATTTTTGAAATTCACCATCATTCGTTCAGCATTTCGGCATTCAGTTGCTAAATCCAATTCCCGCCGCATTGAAAGCGTAAATTGATGGGCAATTTCTTTCGGGTGATAACGTTGCAGGGCTTTGATTTCGCGTTTAGCAATATCAGCCAAACTGGCTAATAACCGCAAATCAGCTTCAACAACCGAGCGGATTCCAGGCCGTCTGATTTTAACAACCACCGCTTCGCCATTTTTCAGCAAAGCTTTATGAACCTGACTAATTGAAGCAGCAGCTAATGGTTCAGTACAAAACTCAGCAAATATTTCTTCAGGTCTTGCGCCAAGATCTTCTTCAACTTGTGCCGCAAGCTCTTCATAAGGAACAGTTTGCACCTGATCCTGGAGTTTTTTAAATTCAACAATCCATTCTGGAGGAAATAAATCGGCTCGCGTAGCTAGAATTTGCCCCAATTTAACAAAAGTTGGTCCCATTTCCTCGAGCGCTTTTCGTACTCTGACCGCCGGTTCAATCTTGGTTAAATTTTCAACTTCTTTCCACTTCAAGGCATGGCCTGCACTTTCAACAATACTGGCCACACCCAAGCGGCTTACCATATCGCCAAATCCATACTTGATTAGAATGGAAGAAATTTCGTGTATTCTCCCAAAATCACGGGCAACACTTAAGGTCTCAAAAAGCATGCCGGTTTATTTCTTACTATCTAAAGAATCAGCAATTCCAGCTAAAAAACCACTGGCAATTCTGGCAATTGTGACACCTGTTGATTTAGCGACATCCGCAATTTCAATATCCTTGAGTCGATTCGACTGAGTCAATGCGCGATGGAGTCCTGTTAAAATTTCCTCGACAGTATTGCTAACTGAAGAACCAGTATTTTTTGTATGGTCAATGAATTCCCTTATTGTTTCATGCAGGGTATCTGTCCCTTTTTTAGCAACATCGTTCATGGTTTCAAAAAACAAGACTTCCAGGTCTTTTAAATCATTCAAAGCCCTTTTCAAGTCATGATTGGTAAATTCTTTAAAATTGCCGCTCGCTTCTTCAATGGCCAGTTTGGAAGCCTCGGCAACTTGACTCAGCCCCAAATCTATCCCGTTAACCACCTGTTTTAACGCCTCCTTATCAACACTGGATTGTGCATTTAATGCTTCCAGCGATCCCTCAAGAACATCATTCAAAGTCTGTTTTATAGCTTCGGGCTGAAGATCCCCTTCTTTTACCGTTTGCACAACAATCCGACGAATTTCATCCTCAATATCCTTATTTTGCATAACAACGTCACGGGCAGCATTTCTGGGGTTTTGAGTTTTATTTGT
>CAZGYJ010000127.1:5591-8211 GCA_964530345.1 uncultured Methylomonas sp. | reverse complement strand
CAGTTCATTGCTAAGAAGCCAAGCGTTTTCATTCATTTTCAATATATAATAACTGTCCGAGAAAAATTACTCATTGTATAGTCAAGGATTTTTCAGTGCATCTGGTTTTTCAGCCATTTTTTCTTCGGCATGGGAAACAAACGGAACGCCAGGGCCACCCGTCGATGGTGCCATACAACAAAAGCAATTAAATGTTTTAGAGCCACCAGCCAAAACAGAAGCTTGACGGAACCCTTTTTGAATCAAAATACGGTACGCCAGGTAGCTTCGAAAACCAACGCGGCAGTAAATATAAACAGGTTGATCTTTGTTGATTTCATTCAGTCGGGTTCGTAATTGTCCCAGGGGAATATTGATGGCGCCGGGAATATGCCAACTTGAAAATTCTTTCTTACCACGAACATCAAGTAGAGTGCCGGCAGCGGTTTTATCAGGAAAATCCTCTGCGTACCATAAGTCAAGATCGCCACGAAGAAAGTTACTGGCGATAAATCCGGCCATATTGGCTGGGTCTTTTGCAGAACCGTAGGGTGGCGCATAAGCCAGTTCCAGGTGTTCCAGATCAAAAACAGTCATTTTTGCACGAATTGCAGTTGCAAAAACATCAATTCGCTTGTCAACGCCATCATAGCCAGCTATTTGCGCGCCAAGAATCAAACCCGTTTCAGGCTGGAAAAGTAGTTTAATGTGCATTGGGGCAGTTCCCGGGTAGTACCCAGCATGTCCGGAAGGATGGAGATAGATCTTCTGAAAAGGGTGATTAATTCGCCTTAAGGTTTTTTCTGATGCCCCTGTTGAACCAGCTGTCATATCAAATATCTTCACAACCGCAGTACCTTGGGTAGATTGATATTCACTTTTATAGCCAAAAATATTATCCGCAACAATACGGCCTTGCCGGTTGGCTGGCCCTGCCAGTGGTACCTGAGTCGGTTCGCCGGTAACAAAATCAGTAACCTCTACCATATCGCCTGCGGCATAAATATCGGGGTCAGAAGTTTGCATTTGATTATTTACTTTAATTCCGCCTCTGTTGCCGGTTTCAAGTCCGGCATTAACAGCAAGATGAGAAGCTGGTTTTACGCCAATTGCCAATACAATAAGGTCTGCGGGTAATGCTTCGCCATTATCGAGAATGACGTTTACTTTGCCGTTATTATCAATAAATTCTTTAGCAGCTTGGCCTAAATGAAGTTGCACGCCCTTGTTTTTCATGTGATTACCTAAATCACAGGCTATCTCACTATCCAGAGGAGGCATTAATTGATTTTGCAGTTCAACCAAATTGACTTCTATATTTCGATGACGAAAAGCTTCGGCGACTTCGATGCCAATAAATCCACCACCAATAACAACAGCTTTCTGGGCACCTGAGCCAACTTCACGGATAATAGCATCCATGTCAGGAATATTTCGTAGCGTAAAAATTTTTGGATGATTAATTCCGGGGATTGGCGGCCTTAGTGGTTCTGCACCTTGGCAAAGCACTAATTTGTCATAATTTTCTGTGTAGATTTGATTGTTTTTCAGGTTGGTGACGGTGACTTGCTTGGATTTTCTGTCAATTTCAGTAACTTCATGATTGGTTCTGACATCTATATTAAGCGTTTCTTTCAGGGTCTCAGGAGTTTGTAAAAGTAGTGCGTCGCGTTCTTTGATTTCCCCACCAATATGATAGGGTAAACCGCAATTGGCAAAAGAAATGAAAGTATCTTTTTCCAGAACGATAATTTCCGCCTCTTCATTTAATCTTCTGGCGCGAGCTGCCATTGATGCACCCGCTGCGACTCCCCCAACAATAATTATTTTCACAATAAACTCCTGTTTTTTTTGGTAGAAAACTAACCCTGAAGTGTTTTTAAAATGTGGTGTTCGAAATGTGGCGATTTACCTAAGCATTCATTCAATAGGCTATTGTCTATTTTTAGACTGCCATCTGCAATGATATTTTTCAGAATATAAGAACATAATAAAATAATTTTGAGCGCCTTGATTTATTCAAGAAAGCCCATATCAAAGTAACTGTTACAACAAAGAAATAAAAACAAGAAAGCTGGGAAATCAATAATTTTCCCATTTTTTTAAAAATATTTATAAAGAGGGTGAGTTATGAGTGAAATTACAGAAAATCAAATTGATGAAAAAACACAGTCGTTAAAAAAATTAGCGGCGACGGTATATTTAATGCAGGTGTTGGCTTTTGCTTTTGCAGGGATACCATTGTTTATCGGCCTTGCCATTAACTTTATAAAAAGAGCCGATGTTGCAGGGACTTGGGTAGAATCCCATTTCAATTGGCAAGTGAACAGTACAATTATTTTATTGGCTGGGTTGGCTGTCTATGGATTTACCTGGGCGACACCTTTTGGATTATTCATTTTGTTACCGGTGATCGTTTTGTATATCTATCGGCTGGTGATTGGCTGGAATGCATTAAATTCCAATAAGCCGGTAAAAGGTGAAAAAATTTAATCAGCTTGGAGGAGAGCCACATTCTTGAAATCATCAGGAATGTGGCATTATTGTTAGTGTTTGCGTTGACGATATTTAGTCAAAAGGCTCAGCCCGCTTAAAAACAGGTAAAAGCTTGCAGGGATGGGTACATTACTAACTACATTCG
>CAZGYJ010000127.1:2044-5491 GCA_964530345.1 uncultured Methylomonas sp. | reverse complement strand
TTTTTCATTGCCTTATAGATATTTGACCGTGATTGGGCAGACGATATCGTAAAAAAACTGACATTGTTCAACTGAGTCTGAACGTTTTTGATATTCAGGGTGACTAAGATAATTGTAAGGAAACATTGAGACAAACGACTTATAATCAGTTTTGGTTTTCCAGGAAAATAGAAAATCAAGACAATATTAATAACTATTGAGGATAAAACATGAAAGACAACACTAAAACATCATTAGCTCTGGCCATTGGAACGACTTTTGTATCTGGTATGAGCGCAACAGTGGCAATTGCTGATACAAACAAAAATGCCGATCCATTTGCCATGACAGAATTATCGGACGGATATATGAATATGGCAGAAGCAGGCACTGATGCTGGCGCCAAAATGAAAATGAAAGATGCTGCCTGCGGTGAAGGCAAATGTGGCGGTAAAATGAAAGCGGCAGGAAAGGCAATGGAAGGGAAGTGTGCTGGTAATAAGCCTGGTGCAGCCGCTAAAGACAAGGCAATGGAAGGCAAATGTGGCGATAAAATGAAGGCGGCAGGAAAAGCGATGGAAGGCAAATGCGGCGACAAAATGAAAAAGGCGGGTAAAGCGATGGAAGGAAAATGTGGTGACAAAATGAAAAAGGCAGGGAAAGCGATGGAGGGAAAATGTGGTGACAAAATGAAATCGAAATAGGTTGAATAGAGGGTTAAAGGGATGTAACCCTAACATGATTTATAAGGCATAATTTTTTTGCGATTACGGGTTATACTTCAAGCCTGCTTTTGTAAATTATTTTTATATGCCTTCAAAAACTGAGAAGCCGGAAGATTGGCTGGATGATTATGGCGACATGCTTTATTGTTACGCTTTATTACGCGTTAGATCGGAAGCAACAGCTGAAGATCTTGTGCAGGAGACCTTGCTGGCAGGGTTCCAGGGATTTGAAAAATTTAGCGGAAAATCTTCAGTCAGGACCTGGTTGATGGGAATTTTAAAGCATAAAATTATCGATTTTTTCAGAAAAAACCGTCATGAACAAACTTTACTCAAAGAATCGGATCTCGGGGAAGATTTGTTAGCTCATCAATTTGATCAGCAAGGGCATTGGAGTATTGAGTTGCTTGAATGGAAAACTCCGGATCAACACCTAAGCAATAAACAATTTCAACAAATTTTTCAACAGTGCTTGTCCAGATTGCCTCAAAGGATGCTAGATCTATTCATGCTGCGCACAATTGATGGTGTTTCGAGTGAAGATTGTTGTGATATTTTGGGGTTCGACTCCAATAATCAACTGTGGGTAACATTATCCCGGACACGAATGAGACTGCGGCAATGTTTAGAAATTAAATGGTTCAGCAATAGTTGAATTGATATGCTTAGCTGCAAGCAAACAATTGAATTGGGGTCAAAAAATTTAGATACTGTTCTTGCTTGGCATCAACGATTAGAAATGAAGTTGCATTTGATGGTTTGCCATAATTGTCGTCGATATATTAAACATTTGAGGTTTTTGCAGAAAGTTATTGTTTCAATAGACGAACAGGATTCCAACATCCATTTGTCAGAGCAGGCAAGAGAACGTATTAGGAAAAAAATTTTTTCTAAATGAACAGTTCAGGAGAGAAATATGTCAGATATTTTTGAAGGTAGCGGAAATTGTTTGTGTGGCTCGGTTCGTTTCACGGCAAAAAACGTGACTAAAAATATAGGCGCATGCCATTGCAGTATCTGTAGGAAATGGGGTGGCGGGCCATTAATGGCAGTTGATTGTGGTACTGATGTTTCATTTGATGGAAAACAAAACATTTCTGTATTTAATTCATCCGAGTGGGCTGAACGTGGTTTTTGTAACAAATGCGGTAGTCACCTTTTTTACAGATTGAAAGAAAGCAATCAGTACATTGTTCCAGTTGGGTTATTCGATGACGATAAAATGTTTGTTTTTGATCATCAAGTGTTTATTGAGGAAAAACCTTCTTTTTACTGTTTTGCGAATAAAACAAAGGAAATGACTGGGGAAGAATTATTCGCTAATTATGCACCTCCTTCAGAGTAGGTATATTTTTTTAGTTTATGGCAATCAGCGTCTTTGATATTTTCAAAATAGGCATTGGGCCTTCCAGCTCTCATACAGTAGGCCCGATGCGGGCTGCATTGCTATTTGCGAAGAAGCTGGAACAAAAATGTGTAATTGATAAAGTCAATTCAGTGTCGATTGAGCTCTATGGTTCATTGGGTGCAACCGGGCGCGGGCATGGAACCGATAAAGCCGTCATGCTGGGGCTTGAGGGAGAGACTCCGCAAGATATTGATCCAGATAAAATTGAGAAAAAACTGGCCGTTGTTCGGGATAAGGGCTGTATTCGGATTTTAAAAAAATTTCCAGTTCAGTTTAATGAGAAACAAGATTTACATTTTTATCGTAAATCATTGCCTCAACATGCAAATGGCATGCGCTTTATTGCTCAAGATGCTGACGATAGAATGATTATGCAGCAGGAGTATTATTCGGTAGGAGGCGGTTTCGTTGTTGTTGGGAATAATATTCAGAAAAGTTCACCTTATGAACATGAGGGGTGTTTGCCATATCCATTTCATAATTCGGATGAATTACTTAAGCTTTGTATGTTCCACCGGCGTTCAATATGGGACATTATGTTTGAAAATGAAAAAGCTTGGCTAAGCAAAAAGGAAATCAGGCAGGATTTATTGAACATCTGGAAAGTAATGCAAGCATGCGTACAGAGGGGTCTACGAGAACAAGGTGTTTTGCCCGGTGGCATGAAAGTAAAACGAAGAGCGGCAGACTTGTATCGTCAGCTTAATGCTGAATCAGGGGCTGACTCCCCGATGGGTTGTCTCGACTGGGTAAATTTATATGCCTTGGCTGTCAGTGAAGAAAATGCAGCCGGCGGTCGCGTGGTAACAGCGCCAACCAATGGTGCAGCTGGCATTATCCCTTCAGTACTGCACTATTACTGGGAATTTTGTAAGGGTGCTGATGAGGACGGTATTATCCGGTTTTTATTGACAGCAGGAGCAATTGGCATCTTGTATAAAAAGAATGCCTCAATATCCGGTGCCGAAGTAGGCTGTCAAGGTGAAGTTGGTGTTGCCTGCTCCATGGCAGCTGGCGCTTTGGCAGAAGTTCTTGGCGGGACGCCTGAGCAGGTTGAAAATGCGGCAGAAATTGGTATGGAGCATAATCTGGGTTTAACCTGTGATCCGATAGGTGGATTGGTTCAGGTTCCGTGCATTGAGCGAAATGCCATGGGGGCAGTAAAAGCAATTAATGCAGCTCAAATGGCGCTGAGAGGCGATGGAACTCATATTGTTTCTCTGGATCAAGTGATAAAAACCATGCGTCAGACAGGTGCCGATATGAAAAGTAAATATAAGGAAACATCCCGTGGTGGGTTAGCAGTTAATATTATTGAGTGTTGATTTCCAGTCT
>CAZGYJ010000127.1:0-1944 GCA_964530345.1 uncultured Methylomonas sp. | reverse complement strand
ATTCTTACAAATTAGATTAATGCAATTGCTGTTTGACCTCATTCCAATCTATATCAAATGAAAATACATATTGTGGTTCTTGTGCTGCCGCAACGTGCGCCATTCGTTCTTCGGTCAAAGGATGGGTACTGAAAATTTCGGGTATATCACCAGCAACTGAGTTAAGTTGTTTGATGGTTTTGAAAAAAGCAACAAAATGCTGCGGTGAGATGCCAGCGGCTTGCAATATTTTGATTGCTCCATTATCGGCGCGGCGTTCCTGATCACGATCAAAGGCAAGGCTGTCAAGCTGCGAGCTGAGTTCAATCAAGTGCGATAATGCCGAAGTATCGCCCAGGACGATGCCAATTAAGATTCCTAGCCCCGCTTGTCTGACCAGTTTTCTCATGCCATGCCTTTCAATGACATGAGTTAATTCATGGGCCAGTACACCGGCAATTTGTTCCGGTTGCTTGGAGCTGTTAATCAAGCCAGTGGTAACGATGACAAAACCTCCCGGAAAGGCAAAGGCATTGACCATTTCAGCATCAATCACGGCGATTTCATAATTGATTTCAGAATCATCAAATTGATCAATACGATTAACAATTGCCTTTACGGCAGAGATCACCTTGGGGTTTTTTACGTTTTGTTTTCCTAGCAAATAGTTTTCAAAAGCGTAAGAACCTACTTTTTTTTCCCATTCATAGGGAATCATATCAGTAATAAAAGAAGAGGAATGATTGATCAATAGATAGCCGCAAACAAAAAAACTGAAAATAACAGCCAGATAAAAAGGTACCCGGTTTTTTTCCCGGTGTATTTGCTGTTGTTGCTTTTTTTGAAGTGCTTGTAGTTGTGTTTTGACAGCAGCAGGGAGGTGAGTCGTTAATAATAACGAAATTAGCGTCGGCTCGTGGCTAAGCAAAGCATGGTTTACTCCGTCTTTTGCCCAGCTTATTTGCAGAGTCGTTTCAGGGTCACCGATTAGTTTCAGTTCTTTGTTTTGCAGAGTAATATCTGCAATGTCCGTGTTTTCGTTCCCTATTACGATGGAACCATGAGAGGAAATGGTAAAGTGAACACTAACTTTTTCATGACCTGAAAAATAAATGCCTTGAAATTGAGTTGCTGAATTCATTAAATATCTGGTTTACTGATGGAAATAATCCTGTATTAAAGCTTTAGCAGAATGCCGAGTATGTGCGCTGGTATTTAACGGACATACTCTGGAATTTTTTTCCTGCATCTAAAGGTTGTTTGCAAAATTTCGGGATTTATCTGGTCGGCATAAATTGGCGAATCCAGGATCCAAAACCCGGCGAGTTACGCGTCTGGATATAGACCTCGCCAGGCCCTTGAAATCTACAGACCAGGCCTTCGCCACTGGTAAAGCTGGAAACCCAGCCTTTCGAAGCTTTTTCAATCTTATAATTTGCATTTGCGCTCCAGCAGACCATATGGCTATTGTCAATAATTCTTGTTTCTCCGGGAGCGAGTGTGATTTTATGGATTCCTCCGTAAGTGCTGATGGCAATTTTGCCTTTACCGCTGACACGCATGACAAAAAATCCTTCGCCAGAAAACAAGCCCTTGGTCAGGTTTTGGGCTTTGGTCGAAATTTCAATGCCTTCCTCGGCTGCCAAAAAGCCATCTTTTTGCAACAAATATTCTTCAGAGCCATCTAATTCCAGTATCTCGATTTCTCCAGGATAGGCTGAGGCAAGCAAGACTTCACCTGCACCACGGGAAGCTTTCAATGATTGAAAAAACAGGGTTTCACCGGTCAACAGTTTACGTGTTATGCCGCCGAGTAGTCCTCGTTCCATTTTTGAATCGACATCCATCGTGTCTGTCATGGTAATCATGGCTCCAGATTCAGCTTTGATACCTTCACCTTCTGCAAGATTAACTTGAAGGGTTGAAAAAGCCCCAGGATATATAATTTTGAAATTCATAAAATTC
>CAZGYJ010000126.1:2092-8412 GCA_964530345.1 uncultured Methylomonas sp. | reverse complement strand
GTTTCGCTCTGGCCTTCTCCAGGGGAGTAGTCCAAAGGAACTTCCACTTCAAAATAGCTGGGGAGCTTAGTTTATGGCTGATAAATGGCTAAACGGATGATAAACTTGAGAAAGATTCAATCAAAGACATTTTTATTGTTTATCATTATTTGGTAAAAGAATAAAGCGGGATTATCAACTTCTGCTGGTGTCCTGGTGCTTAGATTCATTGCTAAAAAATCAATACCATCTAAGCCGAGATAATTCATAACTCTCCTGGCTTAGATGGTATTAGAATAACTTCTTTTGAGACTATTTTTGTTGAGAATTCAGTTGTGCAAATTCAGCTGAATCCAGCTTATCATCCTTGTTGACATCGAGGTTGTCCCAAGCATCAGTAATTGCTTTTGAAGCGGAAGCTTCTTCTTTGCTAATGGTTCCGTCCTGGTCGACATCTAGGATTTTCCAAAGACTGGTTGAATCCATTGATTTTTCGGAATCTATAATGCCAGAAACAGCGCTTTTTTCGCTCTGAACGGCATCTGAAATAGCTCCCTGAGATGATTCAGCAGCTTGTTGTCCAGCTTTTATTTCAGTTGCTTCTTCTGCATAGGCAGTTGTTGAAAGAATGGCAATAGATAAAATAGCAAATACGTTTTTCATGATAATACTCCTAATTAAATGATTATGTTTTTTGCTGAATTTGTTCAGCAATTTAACTAAAGCAATGTTGATGCCAAAATCTGTAAAATTATCTGAAACACGTGTGAATACTAGCTTGTATGATTTCCTTCGGAAAAATCATCAAGATGACAGAATTAATAATCCAAAATAATTGTCTCTGTTCCCCGACGAAATTGTGGATACGGTTATGTATTATCTAGAAAAATGAACAGGTCATCGCTATTGTTATTTACATAAGTCATTGAAAGTAAATTATTAAGGTGCATTTTAGAAGCTTGGTGGGATATCGGTTGGAAATTCTGTCGGGCTATCACGACACTGAAAGTTTGTGATTCCAAATAAAATTTGTCAAATCATCATCAATGGCTGCTCTGTTGAGGCTTAGCAGCAATGTCGTCAAATTGCGACAAGTCGCAAAATCTGGCTTATCAAGATTGAGGTTTAAACTCGGATGCTTTTAATGAATGCCGATCCAAGAGTCGATAAAATTCAGTTCGGTTACGTTTTGCCAAACGTGCCGCTTCGGTAACATTACCGCTGGCCATTAGCAATAGTTTGATCAGATATTCTCTTTCAAAGTTTTTTCTGGCGTCATTAAAACTTAACCAGGTTTTCTGCTTTTCCTGTAAAGCCTTTTCCACTAAATTTGCTGGAATTAATGATGTTGTGGCAAATGTACAAACGTGTTCAATGACATTTTTAAGTTGCCTGACATTTCCAGGCCAATCATAAGCAATCAGTAATTCCAGAGCTTCATTGCTTAATCCTTCAGCTACTGACTGAGTTCGAGAATGCATATTGCTAATAAAATAATTGGCCAGCAGGGGAATATCTTCCGGGCGACCAGCCAGTCGAGGCAAATTCAAAGTCACCACATTCAAACGGTAATAAAGATCCGTTCGGAATTGTTCTTCTGATGCCAATTGTTGTAAATCACGATGACTGGCAGAAATAATTCTCACATCAACCTTGAGAATATGGTTTGATCCAACAGGTCGAATTTCACCTTCCTGCAAGGCTCGCAATAACTTGACTTGAAACGAGGCTGGCATATCGCCAATTTCGTCCAGGAACAGACTGCCGCCATCTGCCAGTTCAAATAAGCCTTTTCTATCAGCCGACGCGCCTGAAAAAGCTCCTTTACAATGGCCAAACAATTCTGATTCCAAAAGTTCCTCTGGTATGGCACTGCAATTGACGGCTACGAATTCCTTCCCGCTACGAGGACTGGCATCATGAATTGCACGAGCTATCAGCTCTTTACCCGTGCCACTTTCGCCATTGATATAGACGCTAACTTCACTTTGAGCAATTTTTTGGACCTCACGCAATAAGTTTTCCATTTCTGCACTACGTGTGATAATGTCATTACGCCAATGACCTTTGGCTGTTTGCTGTTGATCAATGATAGCCGGACCATTCAATGCAAAGGCTTGATCAACCAGTTGTAACAGTTCGTTTCCATCGAATGGTTTGGTTAGAAACCCGAATACCCCTTGTCGAGTTGCTGCGACCGCTTCTTTAATGGTGCCATGGGCAGTAAGGATAATTACTGGCAGAGTGGGATAATGTTGCTGTAAATGATCAAATAATGCCAAACCATCCATTTCTGCCATTCGTAAATCAGTAATAACTAATTCAGGAAGAAAAACGGGAACGATTGAAATGGCTTGTTCAGCGCTTTGTGCAGTTTTAACTTCAATTCCTGCCGCATCAAGCCGCATGGATAATAATTTAAGTAAACTGGGGTCATCATCGACCAGTAAAACTTTTTGTCCTTGAAAAGGACTTTTTTTTGCTTTATTGGCCATCGAGTTTTTTGTTAATACTGGTTTCAATTGCTTTTAAAGCTTGAATTTTGGAGTTGACTTCTTTTAATCGCTTCTGGGCCTCTTTTAACTGCCTGCGCAAACTTATCGATTTTTTTTGATATTTAAGCAGTTGCTTAAGAATTTTAAGTTGATTTTTATTCAACCAGGCAAGTTGCGGGTAAATTTCTGTTGATGCAACTAAGGTTTGCAAATAGTCTATCGTTTCATTGAGTGACAAACAGTGAAAGTCATCATTCAGAGGATAAACTAATAACCAGGCAGTTTGCCATTCTGGTTTGGTTTGATATTTTAGTTTAAGCTGTTCGCATTGGATTTGTTGTTGCGCCTTGTCTAATTCGGCCAAGTGCATTCCCTTAATGAAAAAATTGTTTGTGTTTTCATGCTCACCCAGTTCTGAAGCCTTAATAACAGATGTTGGGGCGGTTGTTGGTTGCAGTTGACAACCAGAACAAACAGAAAAAATCGCTACTAAAAAGCTCACAAATATTTTCATCTCAATTTCTTTGTTGAGGTAAAAACACACAGAACCGGGCGCCAGAAAAGCTTTCATTGGAAGGAAGCAATTTAATTTGGCCTCCATGCGCTTCAAGGAAATGCCTGACCAAAGCAAGTCCAAGACCCGATCCCTTGATGTTCCAGGATTTTGGTGATTTTCCCTGATAAAAATCATTAAAGATCAAATGCCGTATGTTTTTTGCTATTCCAGGGCCTTGATCTTCAATGATGATCTGCGTGGAATCATGACGGGATTGAACGGTGATCCCGATAGTTCCATTTTCAGGGGAAAATTTCAGTGCATTTGAAAAAATATTACTGATGATAATTTTAATCTTGTCATAATCAGCCTTAATCATGGTTGTGTCAATTTTTTTTGCCAGGATTATGTTTTTACTTTTAAGTGGTAACTGATATTCGTTAACAATACGATCTATCAAGGAAGGTACTTTAATCTGGACAATATTGAGCTCCACTGGTGTTGAGATGGAACGCTGGTATTCCAGGAGATTTTCTACCAGATCATTGATAATGATATTGCTCATTTTCATTAATTCGATAATCTCTTGCTGTTCTGTATTCAGTCTACCAACTATATTTTCCGCCAACAAATCCGTTCCTTCTTTTATTGAAGCCAAAGGGGTTTTAAGTTCGTGAGATATATTCCTGATGAACTGTTGTTTCTCATGATCCAGTCGATTTAATTTTTGTCTCAACCATTCAAGGTTTTGTCCTAATTCGGCAAGGTCTTTCGGGCCTTTAACAGAAATAGGCTGGTCAAAACCTTCATCTCCCAAATTGCGTATAGCCAAACCGATATTTTTTATAGGTCTGGTAAGCAAATGAACAAAAATTAATCCTAGTAACAAAGCCAAGGGGATGCTGGCTAACGCTGAGATCATTAATTTTTCCCCAACCTGATTGGCTATTAGGGATAAATGGGTAGCTTCTTTGGCCGCACGTTTTTCACCTTCTGCTAAAAGTATTCTGGCCTGCATGGATAACGAGTCAAATGCAGCCAGATCTGTTTCCGTCAAGTTAACTTGATTATCCTCCGCTTTTATTAAAATTTCCTGATATAACTGATTTTCAGTCTCTTCAAATGCCTTCAGTTTTTGTTGTAACTGCCTATCTTGGGTCGTGTTTTTTAATGATTGCAGTTCTCCTACAAACCTTTTTCGGTGTTCCTGATATGATTTGAATATTTCCGGATCATTCAACACTTGAAACTGTCGTACACTGCGTTCCATTGATACCAGGCTTTCAAGGATAATACGACTGCTTTCAGTGGTATTGACTGTCTGGAACAGTGTTTGTTGACTTTTCTCCGTGTAATGTGAAACCTCAATGACAGCATAAATAATGGCAAAAACCAAAGGCAAGGTAACCACAACAAAGCTTGCCAGCGCCCATTGATAAAGTGAACCAAAGTAAAATTTTTTATTTTCAGGTACTTTAGGTTTTTTCACAGGAACTTACAATTTATCACTTTTAAAGCCCGTCCAGGATTTTTTGTCGTGACTATTTCCGCGTGCTAGGCCCGTTAATTGGAATACCATTACTCATAAAGCTTAAAAAATATTCCAGATTTCTTAAGTTATCACTTTGAGGCTTCGGTATTTTCGCTCTGATTTGTTTATGGCAACCAATAAACCTTCGGTGCAAAGTACCAATTTCGCCCCATTTTAGTCGATAAGTGGGCCAACCACTAGTATGACCGAGTGACGGGCTTAATCTTTCAGAACGAATAAATTTTCCGGCATTTTGTACATGACAGATGGCACAGGAAAAATTTAGTTGTCCGCGGCGTTGATAATAATATTGCTTACCTTGTTGATAAGCATCCAAAGCCCGTGTATCAGAATCAGGAATTTTAATGCCAATAAGATTACCTCGACTGGTAAAGGCAAGATAGGCCAGAATTTCAGCAATTTTGCCTTTTTTGTAAGGCAAAGGAGCCTCACCATTTTTTTGGCGGCATTGATTAAGCGCTAAAGCGAGGGTGATCACTTTTCCTTGGGTTTTATCCCATCTGGGATAGAGATGGCTAATTGCAATTCCCTTATTAGGCAAACAATCTGAATAATGATTGCCATTGGCGAAAGCCTGATTAAACCAGTTTTCACCGGCTTCAATAGCCAATTCATAGGGTGGGAATTCTTCAATAATTTGCCACGATTCTCGAGAATCATCATCAATGGCATAAATACCATCAGCGTAATCTTTTAAAGTGAGCTTGGGGAACAGCCTTTGGTAATGCTTTCTGAATAATTTTTGATCTTCAAGTGGATCAGCAGATATTGAAGCTGCAAAAATAATTAATAATGAAAACAGAAAACCAAACACTATTTGATATGTTTTTTTTCAGAAGCGGTAAATCCAAGATTATCCACCCAGCTGATGGTAATTTTATCGCCAGATTTTCCACCTTTAAATTTGAAAGCGAAATAGGGGTTTCTTGATATGCCACTACCCATTATGGAATTGGTGATAACCTTGTCATTATGCTTAACGGTTAGTTCCTGAATATAGTGGGCGGGGATTTTATTACCTTTTTCATCCTTTTTATATCCGGTTTCCATTGGATGCGCAATCAAAGCCCTGACTTGGGTAATGTCATTTTTTAGCTGTTTAATACGAATTTTGATACTCGACATGTTATCCTCCACAACCGCCAATGGTGACTTTAACCTTGCGTTTTTTGAAATAATAATTGTCACCGGCCTTGGCGATAACAACAACATTGCTGGTCTCGGCCATTTTTATTCTGGCAGAAACATAAGCAATGGCGGTGTCGGCAAAGTTAAACTGGGCAATTAATGGCACTGGGTTTTTATCAGCCAGAATGGTAATGGACTGAGTGTTTTCAAGTTTACTGGTGATGATCACAGGTACCACGGCGCCATTTTCGGCAATTTTTGGTAATTTCAGCTGGATGTCACTTGTTTCAATCAGTTTTTGATCGCCAAACAATTCCTTCAGGGTTTTCCGGTAGCTATTTTCTCGGAAATAAGCCGAAGGCCAGGTTGCTTTTGCGCTGATTGAGTAGAACACACCGCTAGTCAGCGTAGTAAGGTAAACAGTGGTACTGATAAATTTTTTGAGAAATTTTCTGCGCGTTTCAATCATAATGCGTGTAGATTAAGGTAATTGCCAAATGAAATCGACAACTTTATCAATTTCCTGCTGCGTTAATATTTTGTTTTTACCGAAGGGGGGCATACTGGTATCCGGATTAAATTGAGTCGCATCCCATATTTGTTGTCGTAATTGTTGTTTACTCTCAAATCTAGTTTGAATAGCGTGTAATGGCGGTCCAATATTTCCTGG
>CAZGYJ010000126.1:0-1992 GCA_964530345.1 uncultured Methylomonas sp. | reverse complement strand
GTTTACTCTCAAATCTAGTTTGAATAGCGTGTAATGGCGGTCCAATATTTCCTGGGGACTCACCGCCTTCAATCACATGACAGGCCAAACAGTTACCTTTTTCCCGGGAGAATGCCAGCTGTTTGCCGCTCATTACAGATTGATTGTCTGGATTCATCTTTTTGTTTGTACAGGAAACAATAACAAAAAAAAGCAGTAAAAAAGATAATTTCATTGAAACAAACGGGCATAATTTTTTGCGGATTGTTCCGGGTCATCAGCAAAAACCCCATCAATCACTGCCAAAAAATCTGCACCTGCAGCAACCAATTGACTGCCATTTTCCGGCAAAATTCCGCCAATCGCAACTATTGGAATGTTTAGTTGTTGTTTTGCCTTTACCAGTGTTTCAATGTCTGCCGTAGGTGCATAAGGTTTTGTGCGGGAAGTAAAAAATCGTCCAAATGCCACATAGCTTGCTCCTTGCTCCTGGGCGGCAGCAGCTCTTTGCAAATCGTTATAGCAGGAAATGCCAATAATGCTTTCAGGGCCTAAATACTTGCGGGCTTCAGATATTTGTCCATCATTTTTTCCTAAGTGGACACCATCAGCACCAATACTGGCAGCAAGTTTAATATCATCGTTAATAATTAATGGCACATTGTTATTGCGGCAAATATCAAGTAAATATGTTGCCATTTTTCTGGAATCAAGCGGGTGTGCATCCCGAAACGGATGTTTATTACGATATTGAATAATAACGGCGCCGCCTTTTATCGCCGCTAAAACCGCATCAGCAATTTGCTGCAGTGATTTGTTGGCCGTTTTGGTGATGGCATATAGACCTTTTTTTGGCAATGGTGTCATGGGTCTTGCATCCAGTAGAAACGATTGGGAATATGTTGACCCTGACCAGGAGCATAGGCTTCATTTAATGCATTCCAGGTGTATTCCTGCGCTTCAAGAATGGCATGGTATGGATCAAGGCCATGAGCGATAGAAGCGGCAATACTGCTTGCCAAAGTGCAGCCTGAACCATGATAACTTCCAGGTAAACGATCCCAGTTGAAAGTTTCGATTAATTCATTTTGATGATAGAGCCGATTACATACCGTAGGGGAATCTTCATGAGTTCCTGTGATAAGAACATATTTGCATCCTTGTTGTAATAGTGAAACACCACACGCATCCAGATCACCAAGTCCTGCTAATTTTCGTGCTTCCTGGCTATTTGGCGTCAGCACTGTAGTATATGGCAATAACCGATTACCGATAGTTGCCGTTAATTGTTCGGTTGATAATAGCTGTCCACCGCCAGCAGCTAAAACAGGGTCAAGAATAACGGGTATTTTTGAATTTTTCTCAAGAATAATTTGGATTGCTTCTGCAATTTCTATACTGCCGATCAAGCCAATTTTTATGGCGCTGAAACTGAAATCAGCAAGCAAGGTTTTCGCCTGGTTAATAAATTCCTGCTTCTGTTGAGGAATCAGTTTTTTGACATTTTGGGTGTCTTGATCAGTCAATGCAGTAATCACACTGCAAGTATGGCATTGATGACTGGCGAGGGTTTCTATATCCGCCTGGATACCGGCACCGCCACTTGGGTCATGTCCAGAAAAACAAAGAATTGCTGGTTTATTTACACTACTCATTTTCTTATTATTATCAGAAATTGTGAGCATAGCATACGGAAAAAATGAATGGAATGCAGGTGTTTGTTAATCTAGCCTGGCGCAGTAAAATTAATTGAACTTTCTAGTTGTTTCAACAGTCATTTCTAATATCTATAAACCTTATAAATTTAATGGTTTAGGGATTTGTAGACTCTTAATTTTGTAGGCTATTAATGGAGTTGTTACTCTTTATTTGTTTATAGATAAATAATCCAACAATAATTTAATGCCTACAGTTTTTATGCTTCACAAAAAAAGTCTGTGGGTGTTTCTTATAATTTAAGAGGAGAGCAACTGTGTTTAAAATCAAGCTAATTTTCCATGATCAGGATTCCAG
>CAZGYJ010000125.1:0-8452 GCA_964530345.1 uncultured Methylomonas sp. | reverse complement strand
TTTTATACCGCAGTTGCCGATAATAAAAGTGCTAAAGAGCTAATGCAGCACGATAAGTTAAGAGAACTGGCGGTTGTCCTTACCGAGCGAGTGAGACAAAATGCGTCAATAGACTGGACAATTAAAGAGAGTGTACGAGCCAAATTAAAAGTTATCATTAAGCGTACACTCAGGCAATATGGCTATCCGCCTGATATGCAAAAACTGGCGACGGAAACGGTCTTAAAACAGGCTGAATTGATTGCCAATGAGATCACAGTCGAAGCATAGAAGGGCTAACGAATAAGATACTGTCTTAAAAATCAACTCTAATTTTGGTATTCAAACTTTATTTTGCTCTTAATTGGGGCGCTGCCCCAAACCCTCGCTCAAACCGGATATTTGCCTATTGATAATAACCCGGTAGAGAACACTATCCGTCCCATTGCACTGGGTAAGAAAAACTGGCTATTTGCCGGTTCCGAACGGGCAGGCCATCGTGCGGCCGCCATCCAATCCTTGCTCGGCACCGCCAAACTCAACGGCTTGAACCCTGCGGCCTGGCTAAAAGAAACTCTGAATAAACTCCCCTCTTGGTCAAACAGTCGTATTGACGAGCTGCTGCCATTGGCGCCAGAATTTATCGAAACCATTAAAAACAGTTAAATTCTAGATGGTGGCGCTGGACGCTTACGGTAGATCGCGTGACGAGGGGTCAATAATACAAAATTTTTGAAGTGTAATTGATGAGCATGCTGTTATTATAAGAACAAACTGAATGATTAGGAGTTAATCACAATGCCCCAGAGCTTGATCCGTCATAATAGAATTTTATCGATTGTGGGGGATATCATGAAGGTCAACGCTCCGCCGGATGTTGGTAAGACGGGGCCGGCAACACACTTGCACGATCTGGCTGTTATTCAGGATTCAGGGGGCATGAGTTCTTTAGCCCAGGTAATAAAAATTGATAGGGATCAGGTTTCTCTTCAAGCGTTTTCGGGTACTAAAGGATTTTCAACACGCTCATCTGTCCATTTTTTAGGGAAACCAATGCAGGTGATTTATTCCGGTAATATTCTGGGGCGTGTGTTCAATGGCTCAGGTACGCCAATGGATGGCGGTGCTGAATTAGCGGATGATCCTAAAGTTCCCATTGGTGGCCCATCAGTTAACCCAATGCGACGGGTACTTGCCTCAAAAATGATTCGTACTGATGTGCCGATGATTGATGTATTCAATTGTTTGGTTGAAAGCCAGAAAATTCCTATTTTTTCTGTATCAGGAGAACCTTATAATCCTTTCCTGGCTCGAATTGGCATTCAGGCTGATGCTGATATTGTCATTTTTGCTGGTCTGGGATTGATTTTTGATGATTATCATTTTTTTCGCACTACTTTTGAAGATGCCGGAGTTTTTGCTCGCACGGTTATGTACTGTAACCTAGCGTCTGATCCGATTGTGGAACGATTGCTGGTGCCGGATTTGGCTCTGGCAGTGGCTGAAAAATTTGCCGTTGAAGAAGGTAAGCGAGTATTGGTGCTAATGACCGATATGACTGCTTATGCCGATGCCATGAAAGAAGTGGGTATTTCAATGGAAAGAGTGCCATCGAACCGGGGTTATATGGGAGATTTGTACTCACAATTAGCTCGGCGTTATGAAAAAGCAACAGATTTTCAAGGTGCCGGTTCGGTTACCATCCTGACAGTCACTACTATGCCTGGAGATGATGTCACTCATCCAGTTCCCGATAATACCGGTTATATTACTGAAGGCCAGTTCTATTTGCATAATGGTGTCATTGACCCTTTTGGCTCATTGTCCAGGCTCAAACAACATGTTATTGGCAAGGTGACACGGGAAGATCATGCTCAGATTATGAATACTATGATCCGGTTTTATTCCAGTGCTCAGGATGCTAAGCAAAAACAAGCGATGGCTTTTGAGCTTTCTCCGTTTGACTTGAAGTTGCTTAAGTTTGGTGACTTGTTTCGGTTGCGATTTATGGATATTAATATTTCGTTGCCTTTGGAAGATGCTTTAAATGAGTGTTGGCAAACTCTTGCGGAGTGTTTTGAACCGCAGGAGCTATTAATGAAACAGTCATTGATAGAAAAATATTTTCCAAAACAATTATTGCAGAAAGAGCATGGCGAAGTTGCAGCTCAATAAATCATCTCTGAGTCGAGAACAAAAAAATCTGAAGACCTATCGGCAGTTTTTGCCTTCCCTGGATTTGAAAAGACAGGAATTAATGCGGCAGCAAGCCAATGCAAAAAAAACTTTATTTCAGACTGAAGAAGAAATCAACAAACTTTTGAAGCTTACCGGGGAAGAAATACCGATGCTGTCAAATGAGCGGATTGATTTGCATGATTTGGTTAAAGTAACCGGCATTAAATTAGCAACAGAAAATGTTATGGGAGCTTCATTACCGGTTTTGGAAAAGGTTGATATAAAGGTAAGAGATTATTCATTTCTGGCAAAACCACATTGGGTGGATGCTGTTGTAGAAAGATTAAAAGATTTATTGCTGCTTAAAATCCGGATGCAAATCGAGAAAAGACGTCTGGTGCTCCTGAATCATGCGGTTAAAACCATTACGCAGCGTGTCAATTTGTTTGAAAAAGTACTGATTCCAAGGGCGCAGGAAAATATCAAGCGTATAAAAATTTATCTTTCTGATACTGAACGAGCCAATATTGTTATTGCAAAAGTTGCCAAGAAAAAAAGGCAAATGGAGATCCCGTTATGAGTATCGTCAGGCTGAAAAAAATTACCTTGTTTGGTTTATCAAAAGAAAAACAAAAATTACTAGATGCTTTGCAAAAACTGGGCTGTATGCATTTAATTTCACTGAGGAAAAAAGATAAGGAGCCTGAAAGATCACACCCTGAACAGGCAAAGGGTGCGCTCAAAGCTCTAAGGTTTTTATTAGATTGCCCAAAAAAACGTCATCAAATTACGGAAGAACAGCGATTCAATTTAGAAGCCTGCGTTGATCGTGTTTTGCAAATCAAGCAACTGATTAGAGAAGTTTCTGATTTACGAGATAAACTTGTCGCCAGAATCAAGGAAGTTGAGCCCTGGGGTGATTTTAAATTACCTTCTGAGGATGATTTAGCAGGATTTAAATTGTGGTTTTATATCGTTCCAGTTTCAAAAGTAAAATTATTACCCGAAAAGAATGTGGTTTGGCAAATTGTCCACAAGGATAATCGTTTTGCTTATGTTGTTGTGGTTGCAGAGCAGGAACCGGAGCCAAGTCTTATGCCGGTTCCCCGCACCCATACCGGAAAATTATCGCTTTCAGAACTGAATTTTCGTCTAAATAAAGCTGAACTTGAAATTGAAGATTTGCAAGCAGAGCGAGAATCATACACCCGTTGGATTCTTTTAATATCCAAGAATTTGGCCAGAGCGGAAGACAACTCTGCATTACTGCATGCAGCTGAAAAAACACTGGATGCTGAAGAGGTTTTTGCTGTGCAAGGATGGGTTGCCGAAAAAAAAATAGATCAGATATTTGATTTTTCTCAACAACATCGTTTGGCTGTTCAAATTATTGATCCTATGCCTGAAGAAACCCCGCCAACTTTATTGGAAAACCCTGAGCCATTAGTTGCAGGAGAAGATTTGGTCAGTTTTTATCAAATGCCTAGCTACTGGGACTGGGATCCGGCAATTCCGGTTTTTTTATCCTTTATGGTGTTTTTTGCCATGATTATTTCTGATGCGGGATACGGTATTTTATTAGGAATATTTTTAATGTTCGCCTGGCGGAGTAATGTATTTGCCTTATCACGAAGACGTTTTCGTCCTTTAGTGTTGGCCTTAGTATTAAGTACAATTATTTGGGGTGTATTGGCGGGTAGCTATTTTGGAGTGGAACCGCAGCAAACGACCTTATTGGGGAAATTAAAGCTTTTTGATATTAATGATTTTGACACTATGATGCGTTTGTCGATTATTATCGGCATTTTACATTTAAGTCTTGCGAATTTATTTAAGGCCAGGCAGTTTTTGCATCGCGGTTATTTGGCTATTGTGCCTTTAGGCTGGACTGCAATTATGTGGGGCGGCGTGTTATGGTGGTTCAACAGCAGCATTGCGAAGCCAGAAAGCTGGTTTTTACCAGTGGCGCAATGGTTATTGGGTTTCGGTTTTATAGCCGTGTTTTTGTTTAGCAGTAAACGGCCAATAATAAAGCCTTTCGATTTGATTTTAAGGGTTATTGACGGGTTAAAAAATCTGACTGGTGTGACCAAAATTTTTGGCGATGTTTTAAGTTATTTGCGATTATTTGCTTTAGGTTTGGCGAGTGCGTCATTAGCAATAACTTTTAATAACTTGGCTAATCATGCGCTTCGTATAGAAGGGCTGGGTCTATTGTATAGTTTGTTAATCATGTTTGCCGGCCATACATTAAATTTGATATTGAGCTTGATGAGTGCGGTTGTTCATGGCATGAGGCTTAATTGTATTGAATTTTTTAATTGGGGGTTAACTGAGGAAGGCTTTCCCTTCAAAGCCTTTGCAAAAAAGGAGATTCGGGAATGAATGAATTCATTATTGTATTGGGCTGGGTGGGATTGTATGGCTCGATGGCTCTGGGCGCAATCGGCAGTATTATCGGTTGTGCACTTGCTGGACAAGCTGCCATTGGTGCTATGCTGGAAACAGAAGGCGGTTATGGACGATATATTGGGATTTCTGTGATGCCATCGTCTCAAGTTATTTATGGCATCGTGATCATGTTTACCCTGCAAAGAGAGATTACCGCTATTAATGGCGCCGCTATATTTGCAATCGGTTTTTTGGCGGGTTTAGTACTTTTGTATAGTGCCATAATGCAAGGAAAAACTTGTGCATCAGCTATTAATGCTGCAAAAGCTAAGCCCGAAATTTTCGGTTTATCTATTGCGCCAGCAGCTATAGTCGAAGGCTTTGCAGTGTTTGCATTTGTTTTCGCTTTAGTGATTGCTGGCGGTATTCCTTCGGGAATTTAATGAGGTGAATATGACTGAAAAACAGACAGATCATTTAAGTCATTATGCATCGCATGGAGTTGAAGCATTAATAGAGCGACTTAGAAATGAAGGTGTCACTGCGGGAAAAAAACAGGCTGAAGCAATCATCGCAGAGGCTCGAAAAAAAGCTGCCGAAATTAATGAACGTGCCAATAGTGAAGCTGAGTCAATTCTCAATAAAGCCAGAAAAGAAGCAGAGGCCTTTAAATCTGCAGGCGAGGATGCCTTGAAGCTGGCGGCCCGTGATGCCCATTTAAAGCTCAGGGAAACAATAATGCAGCGGTTTAGTGAAGAAGTGAATCGGTTGGTTGGCAGAGCAATGGAACCCGGTGAATTTATGGAAAAACTTGTACTACAGGTGGTCGGGCGGGTTAGTGAACAAGCAAAATTGAATGAGCAGGCTGGTTTTATAATTGAGTTACCTGAAGATGTGATTGGGATTGAAGACCTGAGAAAAAATCCGGAAGAACTGGAGCAGGGGACTTTAGCTCATTTTGTTTTATCTATTATGGCTACATTATTGCGTCAGGGAATAGAGTTGCAACCAAGTAATGAATTTGACCGGGGCATAAAAATTTACTTGAAGGATGGGCAAGTTGAAGTTGACTTGACTGATCAGGCGGTCGCTGCAGTTTTGCTAGAACATTTGCAGCCTCGTTTTCGTGCATTATTGGAAGGTGTTGTTAAATAATATGATCGATCCTTATGTCACATTAATTTCTAGTTTGCCGCCACATACACCACAGCTTTTTGCAGCTCGTCAAACACCGATTTCAAGGCTTAAACTGGATGAAAGACTGCAAATGCTGACGCTTGATCATGCTCAAGACCTGATGCTCATTGAGAACTTAGTCCATTGGGATCGAATCACCATTTCTACAACGGATGAAGAAATGATCAGCCGTGCTGAACAAACTATGAGATCACTAAAAAATCAGTTTATTAAGGACATTATTCTCTGGCGGCTTGAGGAACGGACGGCGGTAGCCGCTTTGCGACGTAAAAAATTAGGGTTTGAGGCACCAAAGTCTGGTGCGCGTTGGGGATATGGTCAATGGCTTGGACATATTAAGCGACATTGGCACGAGCCAACATTTGCGCTGGAAAAAATATTGCCTTGGCTTCAACAAGCCAAACAGTTGCTGGATGAAAAAAATCACATTGGCCTGGAGCGTTTATTGCTCGGTTTAGTGTGGGACTATTATGGGCGTGTGGTTGCAGGCCACTATTTCGACTTTGAAGCCGTTGTTGTTTATGTGTTACGTTGGGACGTGATTGATCGTTGGTCGCGTTACAATAAACAATTAGCTTCACACAGGTTGGAGCGAATGCTAGAGTCTGGATTGGGTGATTACAATGACATTTTTGCTTAAGTTATTTCATGTGCGTTCCTTTGTACCTAAACCCTTGACTTCACTACGGCACAGGTCGAGAGCTCTTGATTCCACAGTGGTCAAAAAAATACTCACTTAACCGATGGGTGAAGTCAGGGTTTTCAACCTCTGTGAAATCAATAGCTTACGCTCTTCTATCTGCATTGAAATCACCGATTCAGGTAGTAATGTACCTTTTGTAACGAGCTTCCTAAGCTCTTGTTACAGGAATTGAAAATGGATCATAAATCAGAAACTCCAGAAATTTCTGCCTTGGTCATCATGGTTCAGGATGATTTGGTGACCATTGAGGCAAAATCAAATGAGAACGAAACTGTTTCTTTAAAAAAGAATGAAGTTATTTATATTTGTCCTAATCGTCAGGAAAAGCAGTACCAAGAAAAATTAAAAGCGGAAATTTTAAGAATTAATGGCAATACCGCTGATGCCCAGGTGTTTGAAAGTACGTCTGGTGTGGCGGTAGGCGATGCTGTAGAGCAAACCAATGAGATGTTATCAGTGGCTTTGGGGCCTGGTTTGCTTGGACAGGTTTATGATGGTTTGCAAAATCCTTTGGAGAGCCTGGCAGCGGAGTTCGGCTATTTTCTCCCACGGGGAGTTGAAGCTGATGCATTGGATAAGGTAAAAAAGTGGTCATTTGTACCAATTGTTCGAATTAAAGACAAGCTGCTTGCCGGTGCTGTGATTGGAACCGTTCAGGAAGGACGTTTCACCCATAAAATCATGGTTCCTTTTAACGAGACCGGTGAAGTGGCGGTGACCTGGATTCAAGAAGGGAGTGTCACTGTTGATGAGCCGGTAGCAAGAATTCGTAATGTGGTTTCAGGCAAGGAGCAAACAATCACGTTGATGCAGAAATGGCCGGTCCGAAAACCATTGCCGGAAAAAATGTTGCATAAGCGCATTTCAGAAAGGTTGTATCCTAATGAACCTTTGATTACCACGATCCGACTGATTGACACTTTTTTCCCGATTGCCCGGGGCGGAATTGCCTGTATTCCTGGTCCATTCGGTGCGGGTAAAACGGTATTGCAAAACTTGATTTCCCGATATTCAACCGTTGATATTGTCATTGTGGTGGCATGTGGAGAACGGGCTGGTGAAGTGGTAGAAACTATTACTGAATTTCCGAAAATGATTGATCCTAAAACCGGAGGATCTTTAATGGACCGAACCATTATTATTTGTAACACCTCATCGATGCCTGTTGCCGCACGGGAGGCATCAATTAATACTGGTATTACACTTGGGGAGTATTATCGACAGATGGGTTATGACGTGTTGTTGATAGCTGACTCAACTTCCAGATGGGCACAAGCGATGCGCGAAACTTCCGGACGGATGGAGGAAATTCCTGGTGAAGAGGCTTTTCCAGCCTATTTGGATTCCGCAATAAGGTCTATTTATGAGCGAGCTGGGGTGATAAAAAATCAAAATGGGGATGTTGGCAGCTTGACCATGATTGGGACGGTATCGCCGGCGGGAGGAAATTTTGAGGAGCCGGTTACCCAGTCCACCCTTGGGACAGTCAAAACATTTCTAGGGCTTAGTGCAGAGCGGGCCTACAAGCGTTTTTATCCAGCTGTGGATCCGTTGATTTCCTGGTCACGCTATTTAAAACAACTTGAGCCGTGGTACGAAAAGAATATCGGGCCTGATTGGACAAAAAGAGTGGAAGAAATGATGGAGTTGCTGCATAAGGGCGACGCGGTTATGCAAATGATGCAGGTCACAGGTGAAGAAGGGGTAACGCTTGCAGATTTTGTAACCTACCAAAAGGCGGTTTTCCTGGATATGGTGTTTTTACAGCAAGATGCATTCGATAAAGTAGATGCTTCGGTGTCTTTGCAAAGGCAAAAAATGACATTCAGCAAAATCAATAAGCTGGTACATCTGGATTTCCATTTTACCGATAAAACCCAGGTGCGGGATTATTTTACCCAGTTGACTGGGTTGTTCAAAAATTTTAATTATGCTGAAGAAAATTCACCGGACTATTTTGATTTATTAAAGCAAATTGACCAGTTGGCTGAGTCGATGAGTTTG
>CAZGYJ010000124.1:0-8612 GCA_964530345.1 uncultured Methylomonas sp. | reverse complement strand
GGGGTAGTGATGTTTATATTCCCTCCTGTTCCTTTTCCGCCTGCCACTGAAGTAAGAATCTCACTCCCCTGATTTAGCTTTAAAATTCCATGCCCATCTATTTTAATCATGCCAGCGTTGGCTTGCTTAGTCATCACCGTGATAGCACCATGATCAGCTAGTTGAAGTCTATTGTGTATTGTAATTACGATACCACCAGACATGGCAATGTTGGGTCTTGTCAAAAGATCAGGGTTCTCAAAGAAACTTGCCGACTCTAAAAATGCATGACTTAACGAAATATTTTCTGCTGAAATGATCAAGTCTCCCGCTCGACCGCTATCGAAAGTACTAGAGCTAACTCTGGCCCCATTTCGTAGATCTAACAAGCCAGAGTTAATTTGTAAATCACCAGCATTCCCGGCACCACTACCATTTGCCTGACTCGAAATCCCAGTAAACAAATCGGCCTGATCACCCTGAATCGAAATGTTTTTAGCGTTAATGTTTAACTTGCCACTATCGCCATCACCAAAAGTGGATGTGCTAATCACAGCATTTTTGCGAATGTCCAGATTATCAACATTGAGAGCCAAGTCTCCACCGCGCCCCATACTGCTTTGATTATTGCTCAACAGCAAATCTGCTAAGACAATTGCTTTTTCACTTTTAAATCGGGTTCGGGTAGAAATTTCTGACCCGGCACCATATACCGATACGAATTTGCTATTGATTTCAAGTTGGCCGCCATTACCCACAGCATTTGTCGCAGCATCAATTTCAGCCCCGTTTTGAATACGTAGATTTTCTGCATTGACTATCAATGAACCGAGTTTTCCTGCTCCATAATTTGTGTTGAAAATACCCGTTCTCTGTGCATCTCTGTTCCGGGATAGTAAAATTTTTTTTGCATTGATTAAGAGATTACCACTATTACCTACTCCATAATTACTAGTACTGATTTCTGTACCATTTTCAACAAACAAATCCTTTGTAATGACAGTTAAATCTCCAGAATTTCCTGTTTTATCAAAAAAAAGATTGGCTTTAATTCCTCCTCTATTTTGCTCATCATCAAGCTCAAGATTATTGGTTATTCTTACTTTTTTTGCTTTTATCAGTAAATTTCCGCTATTACCCTGGCCACCATTTGACGTGGTTATTTCCGCACCATTACTGATGGACAAGTGCTCAGCCATAAGTGTTAAACTACCAGAATGGCCTGTAGCAGAACCATTTTCATTGACGTCAAGAATCTGAGCCGTAATTCCGGTAGGTACTGTTCCCGCAAATCCAGGAGGCATCAAAACCTGATTATTCGTGAGTACGGCATCATTTACATCAATGACAATATCACCACTATTTCCTGTACTTGAGGTTGTAGTACTTATCCATGTACCATTTCGTACCTCCAGGTGGTTGGAGGTAATGGTGATTTTTCCTGAATAACCGTTACCTTTTGTTTGGCTCAAGATGCCGCCAGAAGGCCCTTCTACTGAAACAATATCGTCAGCATTGATGATTATATCTCCTCCCATTCCATTAGCGGAAGTAAAGGTTAATAGCCTTGCTTGAGATATTTTTAATGAGCGGGCATTAACAGCAATTTCTCCAGAACTTCCATCTGACGAGGAGATGGAAAATACCAAAGCGCCGTTGTTTATTTCAACATTATCTGAGGCTATTATCGTTATTTTACCTGCATTGCCCTGAGCTAATGCACTAGTTCCCAGTTGCGGATTATCATTTGTCGTATTTCCGGTAAGCCTAATATTTTCAGCCTTGAGTTTTAAATCCCCTCCTTTTCCAGTTCCTCCTGAAAAAGAGGTGATTGTAGTATCATCAGTTAAAACAAGCGACCCATCAACATCAAGAACAATGTTCCCGGCATTACCGGCACCTAAAGTATGTGCGTTAATGCCATTTTGGGTGATGATTCCATTGCTTTGATCTTTTAAGTCATTTTCGATGATCAAATTACCTGTTAAACCGATGTCTATTCCCTGGCTATTACCATTGACTGTTGTAGATTGGATATTAGCTTTTTCCAATACAAATTGCCCGCCTCGAACAAACACCTTACCAGCTTGGTTGGCACTAACATCAATATTCGCTAATTCCAAATTTTGCTGAGAAACTGAATGTGGAATATGTGATCCTTGACTAATATTAATGTGTCCCATTTTATTAAAAGAAGCTGTATTTAATTCTGCTGTCTCCTCAATTACAGCACTTCCCTTTGATCCAACACTGACGAGGTTAACATGCCCGCCCGGCGCATAAAGTGAAGCATCCTTAATAGTTATATCGCCGCCAATCAGAGCTAGAGTTTCTCCATGAGGTACTTCCAAAATAGTATTTTCACCTCCCGTCAGGGAAATACTAGCCGGTTTCTCATCCAAAAAACCGAAAGCTTCTGGCTCTGCTGTGGTCAGTATTGGATTAATTGCTGGAGTTTTACTATTGAACTGCACCCCATCTTGAAATCTTAAAAAATCTGCCGTGCTGGTATGGAATGAACCGGGCACATCCAGTTTTGCATTTTTTCCAAAAATAATTCCTGCGGGATTTAGCAAAAATAAATTAGCATTTGGAATGGTAACTCGTAGAGTACCGTCTATATTGGATGCTTGCCCGCCTGTCACGCGGGCAACAACATTGTTGATTCCTTTTGCACCACTAAAAGTTGCACTTTCAGTGTTTCTTAGATTGAATTTGCCAAAGCTGTGAAACAAATTAACACCAGAACGTTTCCCCAAATTTTCAGTAATTTGGTAACGTGGACCATCGAGTACGGCTGCCGATCCTAATGAGCCATCAAGCGTTACTTCACAATACCCATAAGTACTAACCAAATTGGAAATAGCTAAAAAACTGACAATTCTCGTTTTCATTTACTTTTCATATTGGCAATCCAGGACCAAGCTTAGAATTTAGTATTGTGCATTAATCTGGAAATGAATACCATAATCTTGAATATCATGCTCTGTTCCTTCCTTAACAGGGTAAAATGGAAGTCCCCAATAAAACTCTGCATTTATTTTTGCTGAGGGTTCCCATAGTAACCCAAGCCCCCAACTACCTATAATTTCAGATTCATCAAACATTGTTGCAGAATTTTCTGACCAACCAAAATCCAGAAATGTAGCTAGCTGTACTATTCCATCAGCCATTGAATCACTAAGTCCTGGAATCGGGAATTGAAATACGGGAACTCGCCATTCCAGAGCACTGGAAGCCCCATTGTCTCTTACAAACTGATTTTCACGATAACCTCGCACACTATGCATCCCACCAATGGAAAATTTCTCCAGAGGCAACAAAGAATCATCGGCCAACTGAATATCAGTACGAAAAAAGACCTGGCTGTCTAACCAAGCTAACCGTCTAATCCATTGAAATTGCCCTAGCCAGACAAAAAACTGACTATCCGGTTTGCCATCCGTATGGTGAGTGGCATTTAATACATTGATACCAACATTAAAAGTTGATCGTGCTGCTATTACTTGCTTTTGGTTACGATCCAACCATTCTTGACTAAAGCGCAATACGGATACCCTACTTTCACCTGTATCATCTCCAGTTTCAGGTACTCCCTCTGAAAACGAAAAGGGTTGTCGATCAAGAAAAGTCTTACTGAATCGATACTCAAAAGCAAGTGACAAAGTAAATGATTGATTAGCAGTTCTATAAAATGGTTGCTCTAAAGAAATACCATAGGTTTGTGCACGGCTATTTATCAATAATTCATCAAGAGGCTGTTCAACAACATCTGACTCACTGTACTGATAGTAGAAATTAAGCTTTGTATCATATGCTGTTAAAGGTAGAGAATAATAACCACTAAAATCATTCAAACCATCCATCGCGGTATAACTAAAGCTCAAAGCATCGCCAAACCCAGTTAAATTATTATGCCTTAACCATATTTTCCCACTGATGCCGCCAATGCTTGGCGAACGATCATTTGCAACGACAACTCCTGCGTGATAAGGTCTTGCTTCAGTAACAGCAAGAAAGAGTTTGCTTTTTCCTGGCTTTTCTCCTGGACGAAGTTCGGCATTTATTCTCTTTATCAAAGGATCCTGTTGTATTAATAACAGGCGCTCTTGTACGGATTTAATGTTCAGAGGTGGTCCGAAACTTTGTGCCACCCTTTCTTTGATATAGGAAGCTCGTAACCAATCGTTCCCGGTTATTTGAAATTCAGAAACCTCTCCTTCAATCACTTGTAGATGAAGAATGCCATCATTTATTTGTTGATCAGGCAAAATAACGCCTGAATTAATATATCCGTGTTCGATATAATATTGAGACAATTGATATTTTAGAAACTGTAAACCATGATTAGTCAATAAACGATTTTCGTACTTACCGATAATTTGTTGAAGCTCTTGTTTTGGAAAGACAGTATTTCCACTAAGTTCGATTTTTTTAATAAATACCCGAAATAGCGTAGAAAGTTTAGGATTTTTCTTGGGAGAAATTTTAATCGGAGGTAATCTGAATTTAGGTTTTTTTTGGGGCAATTCATCTGGTTTTATATCCGACATTCTGGGCCTTTCAATGCTTAATGCATCTGGCACTGGCATCAAATTTCGTGCATAATTCAATTGTGGCTGAAAGCTCGACAAAACTAAAAGAGTTATAATTTGTTTCTTGGGCTTTTCCTTTTTTTTACATTTCCGCAAGTGTGTTCCGATTGTTTTTTTAAGTAACAATAAAGCTCAATGCTTATTTATTTCCTTAATTACCCGAAAAACTTCTACTTTTTCTTTTTTACCTCTTAGGTTAACATAACCAACTGATTCCAATTGAAATTGTTCTCCAACAACCTCAGATGTTTTTTCTCCTATGAGAATTCGACAAGGAAAATTAAAAAAATCTGGAACAAATTGACCCTTATCATAAGCTTCTAACCTAGCCGCCGTGTTGACTGTGTCACCGTGAATAGTATATTCCATACGATCCTGGGCACCAATACTTCCTACCGCTACAGGTCCAGTAAACAGGCCAATTCGCATTGCAGCAATAGGTGTGCCTTGACACTTCCATTGCGTATTTAACTGAATGAGTTTTTCATTCATTGCTAAAGCACACCGGATTGCATTCACAGCATCCATACATATCTCAGAATTGGACTGACGTGGCACAGGAATGCCAAAACCTGCAAAAATCGCATCGCCAATAAATCGTACTACTACCCCATTATGTTCGGCGACAAGCGGTGTCATGGATGCCAGATACTCATTTAACCAATCAAAAAAAATTGTCGGTTCAAGATTTTCAGCCAAACTTGTAAAATCAATTAAATCAGTAAACATAACAGTCGCCACTGTTTGCTGAGATCTGGGCCGACCATCAGAAAGGAATTGCTCTTTGTTTTGCCATAATTCTTGGGCAATTTCTGGAGCAACATGTTTAGAAAATATATTCATTAACATGGTTCTCTGTTGTTTTTCCTTTAATGCTCTATACATTGTGATAGCCAAGCTAGAAATAAACAAAGCTAAAATAGGCGTGACCACTATTAACCATATTCCATGTACAAACAAATATACTGTTAAACCACCGATGGCGATTAGACTTAACAGCCAAAAAATAATTATTTTTATAAACGAATGCAACTTCCACCCCACAAAGCTTCCAAGAATAACCCATACTAAAATCCATAGGCGTTCTTGCCAATCACTGACGGTGTCTAGCGGCGATTGTCCGTCAATTGCTATCCTCAGTAGTTGATCAAAAATGGCAGCATGGATCATTACCCCAGAAATGAGTTTGTTATGTCCCAATAGTTTCTCGCTGCAAGGCAGGTAAAAATGATCTTTCACGCTCTCAGCATCTACTCCTATTAAAACAGCCTTGTGCTTAAAGTCATCAAGCTTAACTTTTTCAGCTCTAAACTGAGCCAAGGTATAGACAGGTATAGATTGAGGTGGCTGACAAAAATCTAAAAGAAATTGATAACCTTTGGTATCTTCAGCAACATAACCTCCGTCATTTGGCTTTAATGGCTCTATTGATGTGCTACCAAGTTGCAAATAATTATTCGAATCTGATTGAATGTTAAAGCCTTGATCTTGCAAAAACAATAACGCCAAATGTAATGCCAATGAAAAATAAGGTGTGTACTGACGGTCATGAAGTGTAATTAAAGCACGGCGCATAATCTTGTCCCTATCGACTACAGCATCAACAAAACCATATTTTCCTGAATTCTGTAACACAGGAGGAGGTGAAATTTTTGTTGTTTGACCATCACCCAATTTCATTGGAGCGATAATATTTTTTTTATGAGAAAATAATTTTACTAAATTTTTATGCCCGGGTGGCACTGGAATATTTCGAAACATATCAAAACCAATTACCCGAACCTGATACTGCTCCAATTGAGTCAATATTTCAGCAAATAAACTATCTGATATTGGGTATTTTTTTAGTTGATTGATATCTTGTTCAGTAATTTTAATTACAGTCACTTGTGGAAATTTGCTTTCTGCTGGAAATTGCTGAATTAATTGATCGTAAGCCTGCAACTCTAACGTCTCAAATATTGCATTTTGATACAACACAATAATTGTCAAAAAAATTAAAATTACTATCCAGATTAATACACTGATCTGTTTCATTCTAAATACAAAGCAAAGGGTTTTTTTTAACCAAATCCATAGGCGATTTTTCTCAGCGTCTTCAAATCCAAAATAGTAATATTTAGACTTTGACCACCCAACCTAAGGATGCCTTGCTTTTTCCATTGGTTAAGCTGCTTGTTAACACTTTCTCTTGAAACCCCAATTTCATTCCCAATTTCCTGTTGGGATTTTTTCCAATCTAGTAATAAACCTTCAGAATAGTTCTCTCCTCTTTCTTCAGCGGCCCGTATTAGGAACCGCGCAAGACTAATAGCAACTGGTAACAAGCCGACGACTTCAACCCTATCGCTGGTATCTCTCAGCTTTCCGCATAAAAGTTTTAACCACTGTATTGAAATTTCAGGATGCTTTATCAGGAATGGAAAAAAATCAGCGCGCCTGATAATAAGTAATGTACTTTCTGCAACTGCCGTTGCTGTTGCCGAACGCTCCAAACCATCGATAAAAGCAATTTCACCAAACACCTCACCAGGCAAGATGGTATTTAAAATAATTTCACGACCGCTATCTGAACTGGTACTAATCCTTATTTGGCCCTTCAATACAATCCACAAGCTATCCCCGAGATCACCTTTCTGAAAAATAATTTGTCCATTTCTATAATATTTTTCAGAAGAAAAGGCTAAAATTTTTTCAAGGTCGTTTTCTGAAAGCCCTGTGAAAAAAATAGTATCTGCCAATAATTTAATTTTTTTGGGCATTAACCGTGCAGACTCTAATCTAAGGAAGAATTGAAATATCGTACATAGGCTTTGTTAAAGGGTTTGCTTCATTATAAATTTCCTGAGGAAGGGCCTATTAAAACCAATTTCTCATTTTTTTGGCAGTACAAAATCTGAAATGACTCAAACCCCTCTTGTCCACAGAACCGTGCATACGAACCCGTACACGGGTCCTTACGTATGACGTATCCATTGAGAAACTTCAAACCACTAATTGATCTCGTCTTGTGTTGCTTCCAGAGTCTGATGAGCCCATAGTTTTATGTACACTGACGCCTTCATCTGTCAACAATATATACAACAACAAGTCACCAAATTCTGAAGGCTGCTATGTTTACGCAATGTGCTTTGTAATAGCATACGCTGTTCTTCTGATAAACTAATTGGGGATACTATTAATCGTGGAATGATATAACCTGGAAAATTTAATATTTTAATATTAACGTATTACAATATACCCCTTCTAAAAGAAGGCATTGATTTTTTTCGCCTTTATGCATTTGTAAGATTAAATTATTTATTGTCCCAACCCATATTTTTATCAATCCACTTCAAGCTAAGCCAATACCAGATAATCATTGGAATCATCATTGCCAACCAGCTCCAATCGTCAATAAGAAAAATTTTCTTGACCCACTCCTGATCGGCAAAAAAAAGCGACCATGGAATGCAATAAAGCGTAAAAATAATACAAGCCCAAATTAAAATTAAAGCACCTTTACGAGTATTAATACTTGAGAATGCCAAAAAAACCCACATTGGCATGTTTTCTTTTTTTTCCATCTTTTTATAAACCCTGAAAAAACCACAAATTCTGGTGACACATCCAGAAAACGAGCAATTTTACATTTTATGGCAGAGGTATTCCAGCTATATTTTTTTAACAATGGAGAAAAAATTAGGCAAAAAATATTATTTTTCAGCGGATTCTGGCTTAACATTAGGCCAGTCAGAAAATGCAAATACCCAGATCATCAAAATATTAATAACGGGAATGAGCAATAGCACCACCCAACGCGAATCAAATCCGGCTTTATCCAGAATTTTTCCGCCCGCCCAGAGAATACAGAGAAAAAGTGCTATTAATAATAGATAAAAAACAAACATTTCCATATTATTGCTCCTCTTTGGATATCTGATTTGGCCACGGCATTAGAGCCAATTGTAAAAAAACCGCTAATAATCCGAACCCTGGAACGAAAACCAATAATGACCAGGCTGGGCTAAATCCTGCTTTTTTATAAATAAAAAAAAC
>CAZGYJ010000123.1:0-8758 GCA_964530345.1 uncultured Methylomonas sp. | reverse complement strand
GAAAATTTAGTATTGCTATTCAGCAGCACATAAAACATGTAAAATTACAAGATTTTCTCATCTAATCATTCGGGTTTAAAACGTGGAATTTAGAGGAACAACTATTCTTTCTGTGCGCCGTGGCAATAAAGTTGTTATAGGTGGTGATGGACAAGTAACCTTAGGTAATACCGTCATGAAAGGCAATGCGCGAAAAGTGCGGCGTCTATATCACGATAAGGTGATTGCTGGCTTTGCAGGGGCGACAGCCGATGCTTTTACATTATTCGAACATTTTGAAGGCAAATTGGAAAAACATCGGGGCAATTTAACTCGTGCTGCTGTTGAAATGGCCAAAGATTGGCGAACTGATCGTGCATTAAGACGGCTGGAAGCATTACTGGCGATCGCCGATGTTAAAACGTCATTGATTATTTCCGGGACTGGCGATGTGATCGAGCCGGAACAAAATTTGATTGCTATTGGTTCAGGTGGTCCTTTTGCGCAATCAGCTGCCAGGGCTTTGTTGGAAAATACAGAAATGAGCGCCCGTGATATTGTTGAGAAAGCTTTGAATATTGCTGGTGATATTTGTATTTATACCAATCACAATCTCAGAATTGAAGAATTAGACGCGGAACCGCAAGAGTAAAACAGAATATGACACAAATGACTCCCAAAGAAATCGTTCATGAACTGGACAAACATATTATTGGCCAGTCGAATGCCAAACGCGCTGTTGCCATCGCTTTAAGGAATCGCTGGCGACGTGCCCAGGTAAGTCCTGATTTGCGTGATGAAATTACTCCCAAAAATATATTAATGATTGGACCGACTGGTGTCGGTAAAACTGAGATTGCGAGGCGTTTAGCACGATTAGCAAATGCGCCTTTCATTAAAATTGAAGCGACAAAATTTACTGAAGTGGGTTATGTCGGTCGTGATGTTGAATCCATTATTCGTGATTTGGTTGATACCGCGGTCAAAATGACTCGGGAAATGGAAATGGAAAAAGTTCAGAACAGGGCTTTGGATGCGGCGGAAGAAAGAGTGCTGGATATATTATTACCCAGCGCCAATGGCGGTATGCTATCTGAATCTGAACAAAATACCCGACAAAAAATGCGCAAAAAATTAAGGGAGGGAAATTTTGATGATAAGGAAATTGAAGTAGATGTCAGAGCACCGTCTATTGGTGTTGAAATTATGGCCCCCCCGGGGATGGAAGAAATGACCAGCCAGTTACAAGGAATGTTTCAGAATATTGGTAGCCAGAAAACCAAAACCCGCAAATTAAGAATCAAGGAAGCCATGAAGGTTTTGCAGGAAGAAGAAGCTTTGAAACTGGTTAATGAGGATGAAATTAAGCACAATGCGGTAACGGCTGTTGAGCAAAATGGTATTGTGTTTCTGGATGAAATTGATAAGGTTTGCAAGCGTTCTGATCTGGGAGGCGGTGGTGGCGAAGTATCACGGGAAGGCGTCCAGCGAGATTTGCTGCCACTGGTGGAAGGCAGTACAGTCAGTACCAAGTACGGTATGATTAAAACCGATCATATTTTGTTTATTGCCTCCGGTGCTTTTCATTTAACTAAGCCTTCTGATTTAATTCCTGAACTTCAGGGTCGTTTCCCGATTCGGGTAGAACTGGAAGCGCTTTCTGCTGATGATTTTGTACAAATTCTGACTGAACCCGATGCTTCATTGACTGAACAATATACGGCATTACTGGCAACGGAAGGGGTCAACCTGAGTTTTACAGATAATGGCATTCAACGTATTGCCGAGTTAGGTTTTCAGGTTAACGAAACTACTGAGAATATCGGTGCCAGAAGGTTGCATACTATTTTAGAACGATTGCTGGAAAGTATTTCTTTTGAAGCGCCTGATCTGGAAACTAAAAATGTCGTCATCGATGCAAAATATGTTGATGAAAATCTGACAGAATTTGCGGAAGACGAAGATTTGAGTCGGTACATTTTATAGTTTTTATGCGTTTAAAACCGCCTGCCATTGGTTCAGTTCCGACAGAAATCAAATTACATCAGGTTTCCAGATTTTTGGAAATCAGTTTTGATGATGGGGCTGTTTTCCAACTTCCTTACGAATATTTGCGTGTTTTTACCCCTTCTGCCGAAGCATTGGGACATGCGCATGACCAAGAGGTTTTACAGATAGGTAAGGAAGATGTTTTGATAGAAACCATCAAACCAGTAGGTAATTATGGTATTGCCCCAAAATTCAGTGATGGTCATGAAACCGGTATTTATACCTGGGACTTGTTATACATGCTGGGGAAAGATTATCAATCTTTATGGGCTGACTATTTGCTTCGCTTGGAGCAGTCAGGCCATCAGCGTAAAACAACGACAAACATTTAGCCATTTCAAACATAATGACAGAAAATACAAATACCACCCATTTTGGGTTTAAAGAAGTACCAAAGGAACAAAAAGTTGAACTGGTTCGAGATGTTTTTGATTCAGTTGCCAATAAATATGATGTGATGAATGACCTAATGTCGCTTGGCATTCATCGAATCTGGAAACGGATCGCTGTACAGTTAAGCAATGTCAGAGAAGGTGACGCTGTTTTGGATCTGGCTGGAGGTACCGGCGATTTAACAACCTTGTTTTCCAAACGTACGGGTAAAACTGGACGAATTGTGTTGGCGGATATTAACGCTTCAATGCTGACAGCAGGTCGTGATCGGTTGATTGACAACGGCTTGCTTGGCAATGTCAGTTATGCCCAGGTTAATGCGGAATGTTTGCCTTTTGAAGATAACAGTTTTGATTGCGTATGCATTGCTTTTGGGTTGAGAAATGTTACCGATAAAGATGCCGCGTTACGTTCGATGGCTCGGGTATTAAAGCCGGGCGGACGAGTGATAGTGCTGGAATTTTCCCATCCTACAGACAAAATCACAGAAAAAGTTTATGACTTTTATTCATTTAATGTGCTACCCAGAGTAGGCGAAATTGTTGCTAAAGATGCGAACAGTTATCGTTATTTGGCTGAATCAATTCGTATGCATCCCAAGCAGGATGAATTAAAAACAATGATGGAAAATGCCGGTCTTGAACGTTGTGAATATTTTAATTTGACCAATGGAATTGTCGCAGTTCATCGAGGTTATAAATTTTAACTGATGTTGATTAAAGCTTTATTGGCCAGTGCCTTGGAAACTGCATTAAATCAATATTTGGCACTGGATGAAGATGTTGAATTGTTTTTAGAACCTTTGGCGGGGAAGGTCGTCGCTATAACTATTGAGCCTTTTGATGCCACACTTTATTTATGTCCAACTGAAACTCGAATTCAGGTGTTGGAGCAGTTTCTTGGCGAGCCGGATACCAGAATAACCGGCTCTTTGTTTGCATTGGGAATGATGGGAGTCAGCTCGAAACCGATGCGTTCAGTGTTTTCCGGAGAAGTTAAAATTGAAGGAGACACAAGAACCGGCAGAAAATTTCAGGCATTATTTGAGCAATTAGATATTGACCTTGAAGAGAAATTATCCCATTTCACTGGTGACATTGTCGCACATAAAATTGGCCAGTTTTTTCGCGGTGGAAAGCGTTGGACTGATGATGCCCTGGAAACATTGAAGCTGAATATTACTGAGTATATTCAGGATGAAGCTAAAGATTCCCCTGTTGCACCTGAGCTTGAAATTTTTTATCGGCAGGTTGATGAAATCAGGTCTGATTTTGACCGCTTAGCTCAAAGAGTGGAGCGATTAAAAACCACTTATTCCGAAACAATGCTTCCTCTTGAACTTCAGAAATAATAATTAACTGGTGGAATAGTTACACATTCCGCATAACCATTTTTCAGGTAATAATTAATGCACCCGAAGCTATTATTGCGTTTAATCAGAATCAATTGGATTTTGATGTTTCATGGATTGGATGAAATTGTCCTAAAAACGCATTTGTTTCGTCCTATCCGCTTTCTCGCGGTTTTTTCTCCTTATTATTGGGCAACGAAGCAGCCTGAATCCCGAGCAATTCGAATCCGCAAGGCTTTGGAAGACCTGGGTCCTATTTTTGTTAAATTTGGTCAGGCTTTGTCAACCCGGAAAGATTTATTGCCCGAGGATATAGCCGATGAGCTAGTCAAACTTCAGGACAAGGTTCCACCGTTCCCTAATGAAGAAGCCAAAGCGATTATTGAATCTGAACTGGGCCAGTCTTTAACAGAGGCTTTTTCTCAATTTGATAGTGATCCGTTGGCATCCGCCTCGATTGCGCAGGTTCATTCAGCCGTATTGCATAATGGTGAGAATGTCATTGTTAAGGTATTACGGCCTGATGTTGAAAAACGTATTTTGTCAGATGTCGGTTTGCTTTATGAACTGGCAAGATTGGCAGAAAGATTTTGGGATGATGCCAAAAGGCTGCGCGCCATTGAAGTAGTTGCTGAGTTTGAAAAAACATTGATGGATGAACTTGATTTAGTCAGGGAGGCTGCCAACGCCAATAAATTACGGCGTAATTTTGAAGATTCCGAGTCGATTTATATTCCCGAAGTTCATTGGCCATTGACCCGAAAAAAAGTCATGGTTATGGAAAGAATTTATGGGATACCCATAGGTGAAATTGATCAACTGCGTGAAGGAAATGCCGATTTCAAGTTGTTGGCTGAACGCGGGGTGGAAATTTTCTTTACCCAGGTTTTCAGGGATAATTTTTTCCATGCTGATATGCATCCAGGTAATATTTTTGTCGAACTGCCGGCAAAATATTTGGCTGTGGATTTTGGTATTGTCGGCACTTTGTCGCCTTCGGATCAACATTATCTGGCTGAAAATTTCATGGCATTTTTTAATCGGGATTATCGCCGGGTTGCAGAAATGCATGTGGAATCAGGTTGGGTGCCGAGTTCCACTCGGGTTGAAGAATTTGAATCCGCCATTCGCAGTGTTTGTGAGCCGATTTTTGAAAAACCGTTGAAGGACATTTCCTTTGGCCATTTGTTGTTGCGCTTGTTTCAGACCGCGCGGCGTTTTGATATGACTGTACAACCGCAATTGGTTTTATTGCAGAAAACCTTGCTGAATATTGAAGGTCTGGGGCGCCAGCTTTATCCAGATCTGGATTTGTGGCAAACAGCCAAACCTTTCTTGGAAAACTGGTTTAAGGAGCGGGTCGGGCCAAAAGCGAAAATTGAAAAATTTATCAAGCAATTTCCTGAGCTGGCTGAACAAATACCGGAAGCGCCAGCATTGGTTTTTCGCGTACTCAATGATGCTTCTCATGCTAAAGAACAGATGCAAATTCATAATCAGGAATTGCAATTAATGCGTGAACAAATGAAGCAGAATCATAAAAATACCATTCTGGCAATTCTAGCCAGTGCAGCAATGATCAGTTTTGCAGTAATTTTTACCTGAATCGGTAATTTCATTACGGCACAGGCGGCAAGATTTTTTCAAATACCGTGCTCGTTCCTAAACCAATCTCTTGCTCCCTGTTATCCGCATTGAAATCACAGATTCAAGTTTTAGTTAAAAGTGCTCGGCATTTTGTTGAAATTTTTCTAGCTCAGGATTCATGTAATCCCAGGGCTGGGCATCGCAGACCCAGAAATCAACATGGGGCTCATAGACAGAGGGATCATCAAGCGAGGCAGCCGAAACCGGGCGGAGTTCAGGATGGCCGATATTTCTGCCAAATAAAGCGGCGCCACAGTTCGGACAAAAGCCACGATAAACTGTGTTACCACTGGCTGCAACCGATGGGAATTCTTTGTATAGACCTTCAATTTCCAGGGCATTTGAAAGCACAAATAATACCGGTAGATAAGCAGATCCAGAAGATTTCTGACAGGTTCTGCAATGACAATTTCCTGATCCAATCGGTTTGGCTGTAATGCTGTAGCGCACCTGGCCACACAGACATCCACCAGTAATAGGTAATTCATAAGACATCATTAAGCGCCTCATCAAGTGTGTTAAATTGAAATTGAAAATTAATCTCCTGAAGACGGGCAGGAATAACTCGTTGACCGCCGAGCAACAATTCGGCCATTTCACCCAGCATGGGTTTTAGGATAAATGCCGGGACAGAGAAGATGGCTGGGCGATGAAGTTTTTTTGCAAGGCAGTCGGTGAAGTCCTGATTGCTGACTGGGTTAGGTGCGGTACTATTATAAATACCTTTCATATCTGGCGAATCCAACATCTTGGTGATGATTTCGATTAAATCTCCACGGTGTATCCATGACATCCATTGTTGGCCATTAGCTATTTTGCCTCCGAGGCCGAGTTTAAAGGAGGGCAGCATTTTTGCTAAAAAACCACCGTCATTGCCAATTACCAGTCCGGTTCTCAAAATACAAACTCGAAGACCAAAATCTTCTGCTTTTATTGCACTTTCTTCCCACAAAGTACAAAGTTGGTGGGCAAAATTATCATTTATTGCCATGCAATTTTCTGTCAGAATTTTTGAGCCTTGATTGCCATAATAACCTACTGCTGAGCTGCTGATTAATACCGAAGGTTTTTGTTGTGCTTTGTTGATAAAAGCAATCAATTGCTCTGTTACTTTAATTCTACTATCAATCAAGATTTGTTTTCTTTTTTTACTCCATCGTGCATCGACAATGCCTTCACCTGCCAAATTAATAATGCTGTCAAAGTGGTTTTTCTCACTGAGGTTGTTTAGATCACCAAGAGCTTGAACTTGATTGCCACATAGAGCAGGAACTTTTTCTGGTTTTCTGCTGAGTACGGTTAAATTATGTCCTTTGCTTATCAAAGACTGACATAGTTTTCTGCCAATAAATCCAGTTCCACCAGTTATTAAGATATTCATGGATTATGCTCGGTTTTCAATGGCCTAATTTCCAATAGACTGAAGTGAGATAAGAATGTTGCAAAAAAAGCTTTAGAATTTGTTCAAGAATCTTGAGGAATACGGCATTAATGATAAAAACAGAATAAAAAACCAATATAATTCAGTATGTTGATTTTTTTTGTGAGAAAAGCCACTTCAATACATTTTCATCTGAATAAGTTGCCGTCCAGGAATCATGCGCAACATTTTTATATTCAGTGTAATTTGGATTCCCCCCGGCTTTTTTGATGGCTGATATCATTTCCCGAGATCGGTTTGGGTCGACTATCATGTCTTTATCTCCATGAAAGGCCCAAATCGGGATATGTTTGATTTGTTCAGCCTTATTTTTATTGCCGCCGCCGCAAACAGGTATTGCTGCTGCAAAAGTATCGGGAAACCTTTGAATCAAATCCCAGGTTCCAAATCCTCCTATGGATAATCCTGTCACATAGATTCTGTTTTTATCAACCGGTAATGTTTTAATGATATGGTTCATTAAATCAATTGTAAGTTTCATAGAGACTGTCGGTAGAGCAGAGTTATCAGTGGGATGAGAATTTGCAGAAATATTAACCCATTGATCATGATGTGGAATTTGCGGCGCAATAATTATAGCCGGCTTACTCTGTTGAATTGAGAATAAGCGAATGTCTCTCACTCCAAGTAATAATTGATTAGCATTATCATTTCCTCTTTGACCCGAGCCATGCAAAAAAATGACTAACGGATATAATTCGTTGCTTCCTGGGTCTTCAGGAATATATATCTGATAAGGAAGGGTGCCACCTTGTGGCGAATGGTAAGTTTGCGCTTTAAAGTCCTTGTTTGTGCGGGGTTTAGCTATCAAAAAACCGGCCATGACAGTTGTTAGAAGAATGATGCTTGGCACTATTATTTTCATAATCCGGGCTTGATTATCATGGTTTGTAAAGTTCTGTAATAGAAACCGGTTGACTAAGTATAGGGAAAGATGTAATTAAAGTTATAACGATTAAAAGCAAAAACCACAAGAACAATTGAATCAAAATGAAAATTAAAAAGGAAAAAATCAAAGATTTTATTCTGTTAGTTCCAGAAGAAGAGCGCATTGATGCCCATAATTCAACGGAGTTTAAAGAATATATACTCGATTTGATAAAAAAAGGTGAAATAAATCTTATTGTGCAACTGGATCAAGTTCGATTTATCGACAGTTCAGGACTGGGGGCTTTACTGGCTGGGTTTAAAAATGCTCAACGTAAATCTGGCAACTTATTGTTGGTCAATGTGCAACCTCAAGTATTGTCAATGTTTGAATTGACGCGCTTGAATCGAGTATTTGAGATATATAATGATTTAGATGAGATTTTCGATAGTGAATCATAGAAACGTGAACAAAATTACTTCGACAACTGACTTGTCTTGTTGCCCGTCTTCTGCGTTGCAGTTCCGGTTACATAGCCTGCCATGCGCCTTTCGCCGGGTCTTGATTACGAACAAAAACCCTGTGCCAGTTGTCGAAGTAATTCCATGCACGTTCCATAGAGAAAATCAATGACTGCTTCAGAATTCCAGGTCGACCTGGTAATCCCAACCCAAACCAAATATCTGAGTTTAATCGGCAGCATTGGCGAACATATTGCCAAAGGGCTTGAAAATTATAGTGGTGATAAAAATGCTTTGGCTTATCAATTAAATCTGGTGTTAACAGAAGCAACCACCAATGCCATCAAACATTCTAATTCTGACAACCCCAAGGATACTGTAAGAATTACAATCCATATTTATGATGATGAGCTGGTTATCAAGGTTTATGATCATGGTCAGGGTTTTGATCTGGACGCAGTGCCATTGCCTGATGATCTTCAAGAATCAGGCAGGGGACTTTTTTTTATTCGGGAATTGATGGATTCAGTTGAATACAGACAGGAACAAGACTGGAATGTCTTGGAAAT
>CAZGYJ010000122.1:0-9055 GCA_964530345.1 uncultured Methylomonas sp. | reverse complement strand
ATCAAATTAAAGGTAGTGTGGAAAGCTTAACACTTCCCTAAGTTTTACTGAAAACCATTATTTTACAATTGATTAATAATTTCCTTTGCTTCCTGCTTTTGGGTATCCGAACCATTCTCTAGAACTTCTTCAGCAATATTCTTTGCCGCCTCCGCATCACCCATATCAATGTAGGCCTTTGCAAGGTCGATTTTTGTTTCAATTTCATCCATGTCAGTAATATCACTTACTGTCGCGAGATCACTGGCAGAATCACTTTGAGGAGTTGGGGGTTTAGTTTCCTGGTCAAGTTGAAAATTAAAATCCTCTGCGCCAACTTCAAGATCTATTTTACTTTCCTCGGCCGCGGCAGTGGTCAATGCATCGCTTTTTTCTTCAATATCTCCAAAATCAAAGTCAGCCAATTCTTCCTGAGTGTCTGCTATGGCTTCTTCATCACTAGATAAATCAAGAACGTCACTTTCCTCTTCAGCGCTTGTTGTTATTGGACTATCTTGCTCATTGGATGCCGAATCACCTAAATCAAAGTCAATAATATTACTATCTGTATCACCCAATTCAACATCTAGATCCAGGCTTTCTTCATTATGCTTATCTACATTACTGAGAGAAGTAATATCAAATTCTAAACCCTCATCATCTTCCGACTCATCAGTCTCAGTGTCATTTTCTGGAGCAGAAAAATCAGGCTGTAAAATATCTTCGTCTGAAATATCAGTCTCTTCATCTGAAACTGCTTCCACTTCAGGTTCAACAACAAAAAGCTGATTGTCTGGTAGAAGAACAGCTCCCATTTCAGAAACTTTTTTCCAAAATTCCTGATCCTTTCTTTTTCCTGAAGATTCCAATTCTTCCGCATAGGTTTCAAATGCCTTTTTATCTTCGTTGGCATAAAATATTTCCAACAACTTCAACTTGCATTCATCTCTGTCCGGCTGATTTTCAATGGCCTGCCGCATAAGGTCTTCAGCTTGCTGATAACGACCATAGGCCAAATAAACATCCGCTTCTGCAATCGGGTCAACTTCGGCCTGATCCGTTTCGAAAGCATCAAAATCACTCGGTGTAAATTCACTTAAAAATGAACTTTCACCAACTGTACCAACATCATAACTGGTATCTTTTTTGTCCTCGGCAACAGGAATAGTCAAATCCTGATCAGTTTCCGGCAGACTAATTTGGCTTGAAGCTGCAAACATACTCTCACTGTTAATTTCTTCTTCAGCTTTGCGTTTACGCCACCATAACCAACCCAGCAATCCTAACGCGCCAAAACCTGCAGTACCTAATATAATATTGTACCAATCGGTTTCTGCTTCTGGTTGAATCGCCGGTTTCGGTACTGCCTTAGGCTTGATTTTTGATTTTTGGGTAACAGCTTGTTTTACTTTTTCAGTTTTTTCAGGCTTTTCTGCCGGAGCAGTTTTTGAAACCGCCGGTTTGGCCTTTTCTTGTAGTTTTTCGCTTTGTAATGTAGCAAGTTGCTCATCCTTGACTTCCAACATTTCTTGCATTTTTGCTAATTGATTTTCTAGCTTATCCAGCCTGTTTTTTAATTCCTGATTTTCTTGACTGAAACTCTCGATTTTGGCTGTTGATTCAGGCAGATTCTCTCCGCTTTCACTAACGCTAGGTGTCACCTGAACTTGATTATTGATTTCTGCTTCTGTAGGTGCTCTAAGCTGCAATTGGCTTTTGGTTTGCGGAACTTCAGCCACTTTCTGCTTTGTTTTGGATGCAACTTTAAGCTGGCCTCTCCAGGCTTTAACCTGTTTGGAAAACTCTTTTTTTGCTTGACGGCTGCTAACCCGTAGCACAACATCATCCTCAGGCACTTTTAAAACAGCACCTGCAGATAAAGCATTTACATTAGGCTTATAAAAAGCCTGAGGATTTGCTTCATACAAAGCAATCATCATTTGTTCAACAGAAATATCTCTATTTCCAATTAACTTTTCAGCAACTTTCCACAGCGTATCACGACTACTGGTAGGTCCATATTCACGAATACTGGAATAACTTTCTGTTGAAGCAACCGGCTGCTGCTCTTTGTTTGCTGTTTTTGATGGCTGAGAACGGGGTTTTTCTGCCAATTTAGTTGCAACAGGAATAACTTTTTGTTGATATACAGCAGGAGGATCAACCAAAACAGTAAATTCACGATAAACATCACCTTTTGGCCAACTAACTTCCAGTAAGAAATCCAGAAAAGGTTCTCTAAGCACTTCTTTAGAACTTAGCTTGATGACAATAGCACCGTTTGCTTTGGTGACAGTTTTAAATTTTATTTGCGAAAGAAAGTGACTCCAAGGGACGCCCGCCTCTTCAAATTTGGAAGGCGGCGCTAATTTGACCTTAATGTCTTCAAGCTTTTCGGCATCAGATAAAACCAATGCTATTTCAGCATTAAGATTCTGATTAAGCGCAGAATGCAATTTGATATCGCCTACCCCTAAGGAATAAGCCCCTACAGGAGTTAATAAGGATACAGCTGCAAAAGTTTTAGTCAAATTGCGCACGTTGCTCTTCTTCACACCATTCACCACAGTTTCTAAAATAAAACAGTAAAATATATTTTGTAAGCTTAGACTAGATGTGTTTTTTTACCAGTTCTTCTGCAATTTGTACACTATTAAGAGCTGCCCCTTTCCGTACGTTATCGCCCACGACCCACATATCGATACCTCTGGGGTGTGAAATATCCTCTCGAATACGTCCGACAAACACATCGTCATGACCTGATGACTCGGTAACAGCCGTTGGATAACCACCATCAATTCGTTCATCAAGAACCGTTACTCCAGGGCTTTCCTGTAAAATTTTCACGACCTCATCAGCTGAAATCTTATCACGGGTTTCAATATGTACAGCTTCCGAATGTCCATAAAATACAGGAACTCTGACCGCAGTCGGATTAACCTTGATATTATCATCAGCAAGAATTTTCCGCGTTTCCCACACCATTTTCATCTCTTCCTTGGTATAGCCGTTTTCCATAAAGATGTCAATTTGAGGCAAAACATTAAAGGCAATTTGTTTAGGGTAAACCTTGGCATCAATTGGCTTGCCATTTAATAGTTTTGCTGTCTGGTTCACAACTTCCTCAATTCCTTGTTTTCCGGTACCAGAAACAGCCTGATAAGTGCAAACATTTATCCTTTCCAGTCCGACTGCATCATAAATGGGCTTCAATGCCACCATCATTTGGATAGTTGAACAATTAGGATTGGCAATAATGCCTCGATTTTCATATTCTGCAATTTTGTCCGGATTAACTTCTGGTACCACCAGAGGAATATCGTTGTCATAGCGAAAGTGGGAAGTATTATCAATCACCACACAACCAGCTTCTGCAGCTTTTGCAGCATATTCAGCAGAAATAGAGGCCCCTGCTGAAAATAATCCGATCTGGACCTTGGAAAAATCAAATTTTGCCAAATCCTCAACCTTTAAGGATTCACCTTTAAATGCAATTCTTTTCCCTTCAGAACGCGAACTGGCCAATGCATACACGTCCTTCACCGGAAAATCTCTCTCTTCGAGTATGGCCAACATTGCTTCACCAACTGCACCGGTTGCACCTACAACGGCAACATTATATTTTTTGGACATGGTTTATGTTTTCTTTCAAATACAAACTAAATTAATTTTTCTCAGTTAAAAACACCTTGGATATTTCAAACATTTCCCTTTCTAAAAAGAGATTTAATCTACAAACAACCAGGGAGCTCGCTTAACACGTTGTTGCTCATAAGCCTGAATTTTTTCAGCCTGCTGAAGGGTTAACGCAATATCATCAAGACCATTTAGCAATCTAAATTTTCTATTTTCATCAACATCAAAAGTGATAACTCGACCAGAAGGCGTAGCAATCTGCTGTTGTTCTAAATCAACAGTCAGTTGATCGCCTTTGTCTAGTTCATTAAATAAGCTATCGACAATTTCCTCATCTAATACAATGGGTAATAATCCATTTTTGAAACAGTTATTGTAGAAAATATCAGCAAAACTCGGCGCGATAATCACCCGGAATCCATAATCATCAAGCGCCCACGGAGCATGCTCTCTGGATGAACCGCAACCAAAATTTTCTCGGGTCAACAATATTTGTGCCCCTTTGTATTGAGGATCATTGAGTACGAAATCCTTTTTTAAAGGTCGATTACTGCAATCCATATCCGGCTCGCCTCGATCCTCATAGCGCCATTCATCAAATAAAAAAGGGCCAAAACCTGTTCTACGAATAGATTTTAAAAATTGTTTTGGGATAATTGCATCAGTATCAATATTGGCTCGATCCAATGGCACAACCAGCGAAGTAATGGTTTTAAAAGCTCTCATAAAAAAACCTAGTTTGTAAAATTTCTAACATCAACAAAATGACCAGCAATTGCAGCCGCCGCTGCCATTGAAGGACTAACCAGATGAGTTCTGCCGCCATAGCCCTGGCGACCTTCAAAGTTCCGATTTGAAGTTGAGGCACAACGCTCACCTTCTTCCAGCCGATCAGCATTCATCGCCAAGCACATTGAACATCCCGGTTCACGCCATTCAAAGCCAGCTTCCAGAAAAATCTGGTCTAGACCTTCCTCTTCGGCCTGTTGTTTTATCAAACCAGACCCGGGTACAACTAATGCCCTATGAACATTCTTTGCTACTTTTTTTCCTTTCGCTATTTTTGCAGCCTCACGTAAATCCTCAATTCTAGAATTAGTACACGAGCCAATAAAAATGGTATCAAGATTAATCTCAGTTATTTTTTGGCCTGGCTCAAGCCCCATGTATTCAAGAGCGCGTTCCATACCTTGGCGTTTTACTGGGTCTGGTTCATTTGAGGGATCAGGAACTGCAGAATCAACCGGGACTACTAATTCCGGTGACGTTCCCCAGGTCACTTGAGGAATAATAGTTTGCGCATCGAGATCAATAATTTTGTCAAATTCAGCATCCTCATCAGAATGCAAGCCCTGCCAGGCAGCTTTGGCTAGCTCCCAGTGTTTCCCCTTGGGAGCAAATGGCCGCCCCTGATAATAATCAATTGTGACATCATCAACGGCAATAAGTCCGGCACGAGCGCCAGCTTCGATTGCCATATTGCATACTGTCATACGTCCTTCCATTGATAAAGCCTGAATGGCTTCGCCTGCAAACTCTATGGCATAGCCAGTCCCGCCCGCTGTACCAATTTTTCCAATAATTGCTAAAACAATGTCCTTTGCTGTTACGCCTTTTCCAACAGAGCCATTAACTCTGATCAGCATATTCTTTGATTTACTTTGCACTAAACATTGAGTTGCCAAAACATGCTCGACTTCAGATGTACCAATTCCAAAAGCCAAAGCACCTGAAGCACCATGAGTTGAGGTGTGAGAATCACCGCAAACTACAGTCATTCCGGGTAGTACCGCACCTTGTTCCGGCCCCATAACATGAACAATCCCCTGTCTTAGATCGGTCATTGCAAATTCTGTAATACCAAATTCTTCACAGTTTTTTTCCAGGGTTTCTACCTGCAACCGTGACACAGGATCAGCAATGCCTTCTGCACGTTTGGTAGTAGGAATATTGTGATCAGCTACTGCCAGATTCCGTGATTTGCGCCACGGTTTTCTTCCCGCCAGCCGCATCCCCTCAAATGCTTGAGGTGAAGTAACTTCATGAACCAACTGACGATCAATATATAGAAGCGCAGAACCATTTTCTTCAGTATAAACCACATGGTCATCCCATAATTTGTCGTATAACGTTTTGCCTGCCATAAACTTAAAATAATCTTTGTTGTAATATAAAACCAAAAAACATAAATCCTACTGCATCTAATCCTCAGCGCCTTCACTGAGTGCAGCTAGAATTTTGTCTGTAATTTCGCTAACCTCACCAACTCCTGGTATGGATATAAATTTAACTTCTCCCTGTTGCGCGGCCTTAGAATAATATTCAACTAATGGCTTGGTTTGTTGATGATAGACTTCAAGCCTTTTTCTTACTGTTTCTTCTTTATCGTCTTCTCGTTGAACTAATGGTTCACCCGTTACATCATCCAGGCCGTCAATCTTAGGAGGATTATACTCAAGATGATAAGTCCGGCCTGATTCCAAATGCACACGTCGGCCGCTCATCCGCTTAATGATAACTTCGTCAGGCACATCAATTTCGATAACATAATCAATATCAACACCCATGGCACCCAAACCTTCCGCCTGTGCGATGGTTCTTGGAAAGCCATCCAGTAAAAAACCATTTTTACAATCAGGCTGCGAAATCCGTTCCTTGATCAATCCCAAAATAATATCATCAGAAACCAAGCCTCCTGCATCCATCACTTTTTTGGCTTCTTTTCCCAAAGGGGTACCCGCTTTCACAGCAGCCCTTAACATATCTCCTGTTGATATCTGAGGGATATTAAACTTTTCCGTAATAAAACGAGCCTGAGTCCCTTTTCCAGAACCCGGACTCCCTAAAAGAATTACACGCATGAAATACTCCAAATGGTAAGAATAATTTCTCACCCACCATTACATTAAGTAAAACTCTTTATTTTATACCACTTGATAAAATAACTCTTATAAATATTGCTAATCGGGGATGCGGAACTCTTGTTAATCAAGGAGACTGCCGTTTATGAGGCCGTGGTAAGGCAAGTGTGGAAAATCGAATAACCGAACTAATATCAGCCTCTAAAAGGCATAACGTCTTTCAACAAATCAGATATTTTTAAATCGCTACGGCCTAATTGTTGGCGATAAAAAATAGCATTTGTTAATACTGCCACTACATATTTTCGCGTTTCATCAAAAGGTATCATTTCAATCCAAATATCAGCAGGTAGCATATGATTTTCTGGCAACCAACGTTTTACACGATGTGGACCAGCATTGTATGCTGCCGCAGCCAAAGCAAAATTACCTCTAAATCTATTCAGCATCTGCTTGTAATAAAAAGTACCGTAGCGAAGATTTATTTCTGGATCAAACAGTATGTCAGCGTTTCGCCAATTTTCTTGAAGAGTTTTCGCAATATACTTTCCTGTTTTAGGCATGATTTGCATTAATCCTCGAGCGCCAACAGGGGATACAGCATTTTTGTTAAATGCACTCTCCCTGCGAATCAGGCTAAATACAATTGCCGGATCAATCCTAGTTTTTTTTGCATGCTTTATAACCAGCTTATGGAAAGCTAATGAAAAACGCAAACCTATTTCATTTTCCCCTGCTCGATTTGCCAGCTTTATTGTTTCCGATGCAAACTGATCCCAGCCTTGTTCCTGAGCAATCAATGCGGCGGCTGGCACTTGCCAATCAGGCAGCAATTTCAAAGCGTGAAACCATTGCTCCCTCGCCTGCTTTTTTCTGTTGAAATACATAAACTCCTTAACAGCCTTGAATTCATTGTTTTCAACAAAATTTTTCAATTTAAAGCGCGGTAATTTAACTTCCTTTTCAGCCAGTTGATAAGCTCGACCCAAATAATCAGCGGCAACGAATCCATAAAAAGAACGTTGCCCAGCTAACTTAGAAAACAACCTTTTCGCTAGTTTCTTCTCACCAACTTCCCAATACGCTCTGGCTCGCCAATATTGCCACTTGGGTTTGATTTTTTCGAGATTATTTAACCGATTTAAAGCCGATAGCACATGCGCCCAATTGTTTTCAAACAATGCAGCTCGCACCCGCCATTCCCTGATTTCCTGGTCAGTGAACACCAACTGATTAAATCGCTTATAAGCCGATTTATAGCGTCTTACCACCATCCAGACTGCCAGTTCTTTTTCAACTTCCTGGACACGTAATTTATTCAAGTGGAAATTGTTTTTATTTCGATCCCAAATTTTGATAGCAGTTGATAGTTGTCTTTTTGCCAGTCTTTCTACGCCGTGGGCAAAAATTAACCCTGCCTTGTGGCTTTTTTGATTCTGCCAAATTTTTTCTTGGCTAATCAAAGCAGGATTCTGATGAACCTTTAGCCAAAAATTTGCAATTTTTTTGTCTTGTCCTGAAAACAGATTTGATATCCGCTTTGCAAGAACTATCTGATCTTTTCTTAAAAAGGCCTCAAAGCGTTGCCACTTCATTTTTGATGTGAGCATCGGGGACTTTACAAATAGCGCCTCCAATTGCGTACACGCCCCAGGCAAAACCTCAGCTGTTGGCCAAATTTTTGCCATTCCCTGCAAAGCTTTTTTTTCTTGATTTAAGTTATACAATGCCCAGTAAAATCGACATTGTTTTTCAACCGCTTTATCTTCCCTATAATAATTAACAAGATCATTCCACTGATGACGTTTCGCTAAATTTTTTAGCCAGTCATCCCTTAATAATTCTGCGTAATAACCACCAGAGAAATGATCGAGAAAAGCTTTAATTTCTGCAGAATTGTTAAGGTTTTTGTGTAACCATTGATACATCAGGTATGGATATAATGGGTAATCCGTAAGATCTGAAAGCTGGGCTAAAAACAACTCTCTATCACCCTTTTGAATTAGCTGTTCGACGCGCAAGAAGTTATCCCTGTACGAGTCTAACGGCTCAATTATCGCCCAACTTGGATTGCTAAAAACGAATGAAATCAGTAACAAAAATTTTCGTACAATAGAATATTCCATTCTACATATCTCCGTCACCAAAAATATTTGCAGGATTATTGATTATGGAGGCTGCGACCGGAATCGAACCGGTGTAGATGGCTTTGCAGGCCACTGCATAACCACTTTGCTACGCAGCCTTTAAATCAATGGATCAAGTAATTCTATATCTTATAATATAAGTTACTCAATCATATACTCAGTTAACTATAACCCTTATTTTTTTGCTTCTCAAGATGTTTTTGCTTTAACCTGAATCCGTGATTTCAATGCGGATAACAGGGGGCGAGATATTGGTTTAGCGCGGGATTTGAAAAAACATTAGCTTCACCCTTAGGTTAAGTGGGCATTTTTTTCAACCTTTGATGAATCAAGAGCTTACCAGCTGTGCCGTAGTGAAGCCACGGATTCAGGTTAAATAAAGATGCCATTACAAATTAGCTTGATAATGTATCCATTAAGTCAATCATAAAT
>CAZGYJ010000121.1:0-9069 GCA_964530345.1 uncultured Methylomonas sp. | reverse complement strand
TTAAGTATAGTTAATGACATATTCAATACACTTAAAAAAATCCATTAACTTTTTCTGTCCACCTTGAATCATCTTGCAAAATTGAATCTGTCCTCAGTTTGATTCTACAATATCATGTCAGCAAATACTTAACAGCAAATTACAGGCATTTACCTCGTGAAATAATTCCTTGATGCAAACAGTTTCTTGTGTCATTCTAAAAAGTTTAGTTGGTATTTTAATTACTGAAAATGCCAACCTCGATATTTAACCAATCAAAAAAAATACGGAGAAAACCCACAATGGCAGGTCGTAACCATTTATATATTCCGGGCCCTACAAATACCCCTAATGAAATTTTGAGCGCTATGCATGTCAACATGGAAGATCATCGCTCACCCATTTTCCCGAAATTGTTCAAACCGGTTCTGGAAGATTTAAAAAAAATCTTCAAAACCGAGACTGGGCTAACCTTTGTGTTCCCTGCAACAGGCACTGCTGGTTGGGAAATTGCCTTAACCAACACCCTGAACCCCGGCGATAAGGTCTTGATTTACCGCTTTGGTCAATTCAGCCATTTATGGGCCGATATGGCAAAAAGACTCGGTTTGAATGTAGAAGTTCATGAAGTTGAATGGGGCAAAGGCATTCCTCTTGAGCACCTGGAAGAACGTCTAAAACAAGACAAAAATCATGAAATCAAGGCATTTTTAGCTACCCATAACGAAACTTCAACAGGCGTCACCAGCGATATTGGCGGTGTCCGCAAAGCCATGGATGCTGCAAACCATCCCGCGCTGTTATTTGTTGATGGCGTCAGCTCAATAGCCAGCCTTGACTTTCGCATGGATGATTGGGGTGTCGACGGCGCTATCAGTGGCTCGCAAAAAGGTTTTATGCTTCCCGCTGGCCTGGCAATAGTGGCTTTCAGCCAAAAGGCAATCAAAGCGACTGAAACAGCTAGTTTCCCGCGATGCTTTCTGGATTTACGGGATCAAATGAATGCCAATAAAGATGGTTACACGCCCTACACCCCATCTACACCAATGATTCATGGTCTGCGTAAAGCGCTAGACATGTTGTTGGAAGAAGGCATGGAAAATGTATATGCACGCCATCACCGCCTTGCTGAAGGAACCCGCCGCGCCATTGCTGCCTGGGGCTTAAAGTTATGCGCCCAACCGGGTTTCGAATCTGATACCGTTTCGGCTATTGTGGTACCTGAAGACAAAGATGCTCGTGACGTCATCAGCACTGCATTTCATAAATACAACATTTCTTTAGGAGCTGGTCTGACAGAAGTGGCTGGTAAGGTTTTCCGCATTGGTCATATTGGCGATATGAACGATGTTTCCATGCTCGGCGCCATTGCTGGAGTGGAAATGGCGATGCTGGACAATAATTATGACATTACTCCAGGAAGCGGGGTTGCAGCGGCAATCGAATATTATCGTTCTACCGCATCAGAATAAAACATTATTATGGTTAAGCCTAAAGTTCTGATTACCCGTAAATGGCCGGTAGAAGTTGAACGACAACTACAAGGTCTTTATGATGTAACATTGAATGAGCAAGACATTCCTCTTTCTACTCAGGAACTTAAAACTGCCTTACAGAATTATGACGCTGTTCTGTCAACCGTTACCGACCCGATGACGAGTGAAGTCTTAATGGTTGAGAACAAGCGCGTCAAAATTCTGGGTAATTTTGGCGTAGGCTTTAATCATATTGATGTGGATTCCGCAAAATCTCAAGGCATTGTTGTTACCAATACCCCGGGAGTTTTAACAGATTGCACTGCTGACATTGCCATGTTGTTATTGTTGATGTCAGCACGGCGCGGAGCTGAAGGCGACCGCCATATAAGAAATCAACAATGGACTGGCTGGCGCCCCACACATATGCTTGGTCATAAAGTGGCAGGAAAAACCTTGGGGTTAATTGGTTTTGGCCGCATAGCCCAGGCTGTAGCAGACCGGGCCCACTTTGGCTTTGGAATGAAAATAATTTTTTTCAATCGCAGCGCGATCGCCCAGGAGATTATTGCCAAATATCAGGCAGTTCAAACCAGTACCATAGAAGATGTACTGTCTGAGGCCAACTTTGTTTCTTTACATTGTCCCGGAGGAAAAGCAACTCATCATTTAATCAATGAGCAACGCTTAAAGATGATGCGCCCATCAGCACATTTGATTAACACCGCGCGGGGCGATGTGGTTGACAGCAAGGCTCTCATCAAGGCGTTAAAACATGGCTGGATTGCTGGCGCTGGCCTCGATGTCTTTGAAAACGAGCCAAATCTGGACAAGGATTTTTTAAATATGGAAAATGTATCCTTATTACCCCACCTGGGAAGCGCCACTGAAGAAACCAGAATTGCAATGGGCAATCGGGTTTTGAAAAACCTGTCTGCTTTTTTTGCAGGTGAAGAACCAGAAGACAGGGTTGTTTAGACCATACCTTTGATATTCAGAAAAACTCTTTTTTATCGAAGCATATTTTGCGAAAAACATAGCGGCAAAAAACCCAATAACCTACTGAATTTTTGCTGGCTCTTCACAAAAAATAAGGTCTATTTCGCACTCATTGCTAATGTTCTTCACCTAACCTATAGGTCCAATCATCCCGCAAATAGATGTTTGACTGCTTGTTTTTCTTGCTTGAGCTCATCCTCCGACAAGGTCATGCGTTCACGACTAAAATCATTAATTTCCAAACCCTGAACAATACTGATTTTTTCACCATCTGAAGTCACTGGATAAGAGTAAACCAGACCTGCCTCAATCCCATAACTGCCATCAGAATAAACCGCCATACTCACCCAATCATCCTCGGGCGTGCCTAACACCCAGGCTTGCATTTGTTTGATAGCCGCATTGGCCGCAGATGCAGCGCTTGATTGGCCTCTTGCTTTGATAATAGCCGCCCCACGCTGTTGAATAGTGGGGATAAATCGCTCAGATATCCAGTTCGAATCAAGCAACGAAATTGCATCCTGTCCTTTCACCTTCGCATGATGCAAATCAGGGTACTGGGTGGATGAATGATTACCCCAAATAATCATACGCTGCACATCAGAAGCCAGAACATCGCATTTTTCCGCCAACTGACTGATTGCCCGATTATGATCAAGCATAGTCATCGCAGTAAAATTTTCTGACTTTAGGTTTGGCGCATTTTTTATCGCAATCAACGCATTGGTATTGGCCGGGTTACCCGTAACCAAAACTTTAACATTAGTTTTGGCAACATCACTCAGCGCTTTCCCTTGTACCGAAAAAATTTCAGCATTGACTTTCAACAAATCACTTCTCTCCATGCCTGCACCACGCGGCCTGGAACCGACCAGAAATGCATATTCAACATTTTCAAAAGCAATATTTGGGTCATCAGTGGTGACAACCCCATGTAATAGAGGGAATGCACAGTCATTCAACTCCATGACCACGCCTTCCAATGCAGTCATTGCTGGTGGGATTTCCAACAAATGCAGGATGACAGGTTGATTTTTACCTAACAGATCTCCTGCAGCAAGCCGAAAAAGCAATGAATAACTAATCTGCCCTGCTGCACCAGTCACTGCAATACGTACGGGTGTTTTCATAACAATTCTCATAAACAATTAATTTCTTTTGGAACAATAAACTGGACTTGCTACCAGCAGTTTCCGTTCATTAACCTTCCAACAAAGTATATCCTACTCATGCAGTATAATATACCTGTAGAAAACAAGAATTCCGCAATTTAGGGATCCAAAAAAATGAAAAAGCTGTTATTTCAATTTGATACCGATGCATATCCCTCCGTATTTGATAATGTTGTCGCTTACGATGGCGGAGCAGACCATGTCACTGGATATGGAGCCGTTACGCCGAAAAACCTTACCCCCCTTGTTGAAGGCACAATTTTTACTCGTTCTCCCAAAGAAAAAAAGAATACCGCTATTTTTGTCGGCGGCAGCGACATGCTTGCTGGCCAGGAGCTATTTACAGCAGTACAGAAACATTTTTTTCCAGGCTTTCAGGTTTCCATCATGCTTGATAGTAACGGCAGTAATACTACTGCCGCCGCCGGTGTCGCCAAATTACTGAGTAGTTCTGCGCTGGCCGGGAAGAAAGCTGTAGTTCTTGCCGGCACCGGCCCTGTCGGCCAAAGAGTAGCCGCCATGTTGGCAATGGAAGGCGCTGAAGTCACCATTACTTCCAGAGAATTAAAACGCGCCGAACGAGCCTGCCAAGCCATGAAAAAACGTTTTGATGTCACAATAACGCCTTTGGTTGCCAAAACTCACGATCAAAGAGGAGAAACCATCAACGATGCACAGATTGTCTTTGCAACTGGCGCCGCTGGTATTGAATTAATCGGCCCTGAACATTGGCAAAAAAATGACACTATTGAAATAATGGCCGATGCTAATGCTACGCCTCCCGTGGGCATAGGCGGTACTGACATGATGGATAAAGGACAGCAACGACAAGGGAAAATTATTTGGGGAGCAATTGGTTTTGGCACGCTTAAACTCGCGCTGCACCGCCATTGTATTGGTCAATTGTTTGAAGATAATAAACAAATCCTTGATGCTGAAGAAATTTTTAATATTGCTAAAAAAATGACCATGGAAAATTCGCACACGGGTCAGTAACTTGGATTTCTACCCGAACTTTCCAGACGAAAGTATTGATTCCATGTCAGCAGAATTGAAACAACTGCGCTTACAGGCAGTATCCATATTTCTGGCAGGAATCAAAGCGGCTGATCCGTATCGAGCCGTTCAAAATCATCTTAGGATTGAGGACAACCGCATTGAAATTCTTTTTGGCTCAAAAGTCTCTCACAAAACCCGAACTGAAGATTGGAAAAAAGTTCACTTACTAGCATTTGGTAAAGCCGCATGCTCAATGGCTAAAGCTGCAGTGGAAATTATTCCTGCCGAGAAATTTGTAAAACCTGGAATAATTGTTACCAACGAAGAAAACAACACAATCATTAAAAATTGTGACGTTTATACCGCTGGTCATCCGCTACCAAATCAGAATGGACTAAAAGCGGCTAAAATTTTAGCTAATCAAGCCCGAAAAGCTCAAATCAACGAATTAGCACTGGTTTTAATCAGTGGTGGCGGTTCAGCTTTGCTTCCCCTCCCTGCTCCCGGCATTTCTCTGGAAGAAAAAAAATCAACAACCTTGCTGCTTTTAAAATCAGGGGCAACAATCAACCAGATCAATTGTGTTCGAAAGCACTTATCAAAACTAAAAGGAGGCGGCCTGGCTCGAATGACTGCCCCCGCAGACTTGCATGCGTTGATTTTATCCGATGTTATTGGTGATGATGTTAGTGCTATTGCCAGCGGCCCTACTGTCCCTGATGAAACCAGCTTTGCTAATGCAATAGAAATCTGCCAATCCAAACATATTTGGAAGCAACTCCCCGAAAAAATCAGGAGAAGATTTATCAAGGGAGCGGCAGGTAAAATCAAGGAAACTCCAAAAAAAAATGACCCTATTTTTACACGAACCCATTATTCGTTAATTGCCAGCAACACCATCAGTGTCAATGCAATTAAAACTACAGCAGAAAAACTAGGATTTTCAACATTAATATATAGTGATCAGCTATGTGGAGAGGCCAAAGATGAAGCTAAAAAACTAGTTGTTTTTACAAAAAAAACTATCGAACAAGGCATTGGAAAACCTGTTGCTATTTTAGCTGGTGGCGAAACCACTGTCACTGTCCGCGGCTCTGGCCGTGGCGGTAGAAATCAGGAGATGGCGCTGGCTTTTGCCCTGGCAGCAAAACAATATCATTTACCTGACTGCTGGATATTCCTCAGTGGCGGTACAGACGGCAGAGACGGCCCAACCGATGCGGCGGGAGGCATCATTGACCCCAAAACCCTGGAGCGTATATCAAATGCAAAACTTGACCCAAATCACTGTCTAATTGATAACAATTCTTACACTGCATTAAAGGCAGCAGGTGATTTACTTGAAATCAACGCAACCGGCACTAATGTTGCTGACCTTCAGGTCTTGCTTATCCGGCCTTTATCTTGAATAATAGTTAAACTTTCGGAAAGTATAACTATCAAAATTTGGAGAAATAAATGTTTAATAAATCCCAAACAATTGCTGGCTTCGATGATGAGCTAAATAAAGCAATTGCGGAGGAGCACCAGCGTCAGGAAGATCATATCGAACTTATCGCTTCTGAAAACTATACCAGCCCCAGAGTCATGGAAGCGCAAGGTTCACAACTTACCAATAAATATGCTGAAGGTTACCCGGGCAAACGCTATTACGGCGGCTGCGAATTTGTTGACAAAGTTGAACAAATAGCAATTGAACGCGCCAAGGAACTTTTTGATGCCGATTATGCCAATGTGCAACCTCATTCTGGCTCTCAAGCTAACATGGCAGTGTATATGGCACTTATCCAGCCGGGCGATACCATTTTGGGATTAAGCCTGGCAGATGGCGGCCATTTAACTCACGGCGCCAAACCCAATTTTTCCGGAAAAATCTATCATAGTGTTCAATATGGTCTCAATCATGAAACCGGCCTGGTTGATTATGATCAGGTTGAAGCATTGGCACTGGAACATCGTCCCAAAATAATTGTTGCTGGTTTTTCTGCCTATTCAAGAGTCATGGATTGGGACCGCTTCAGGGCCATTGCTGATAAAGTCGACGCCTATCTCTTTGTTGACATGGCTCATGTAGCCGGGTTAGTCGCTGCAGGATTATATCCTAACCCGGTTCCTGTTGCCGATGTGGTAACCACCACAACCCATAAAAGCTTACGCGGACCTCGTGGCGGCATTATTTTGTGTAAAAGCAATCCTGAACTTGAGAAAAAATTTAATTCGAACATTTTTCCAGGTATTCAGGGCGGACCTTTGATGCATGTTATCGCAGCAAAAGCGGTTGCATTTAAAGAAGCTTTACAGGGTGATTTTAAAATCTATCAGCAACAAGTAATCAAAAATGCCCAAGCGATGTCTGAAGTCTTTATCAAGCGTGGTTTTGATGTGGTTTCTGGCGGCACAGACAACCATCTGATGCTGGTTTCTCTAATTGCTAAGGGAATTACCGGTAAAGCAGCAGATGAGGCGTTGGGCAAGGCACACATCACAGTTAATAAAAATGCTGTCCCCAATGATCCTGAATCTCCTTTTGTTACCAGTGGTATTAGAGTAGGCACCCCTGCACCAACTTCCAGAGGTTTTAAAGAAGATCAAATGATTGAAATTGCAAATTTGATGTGCGAAGTAATGGAAAATATGGATAACCCCACGGTAATATCAACAGTTCGGGAAAAAGTCACTATTCTCTGTTCTCGTTTCCCTGTTTACGGCGAGTAAGCTATGTCCGACATCGAAATTGCCCAAAAAGCCACTTTAAAACCAATCATTGCACTAGCCAATGAAAAATTAGACATTCCGGCTGAACAATTGGATCCCTATGGGCATTATAAGGCCAAGGTCTCACTCGAATATATAAACGGTCTTGCTGATCAGCCTGACGGCAAATTAATTCTTGTTACAGCGATTAGCCCCACCCCTGCTGGTGAAGGCAAAACCACAACAACTGTTGGCCTTGGTGATGCCATGAACCGACTAGGCAAGAAAACCATTATGTGCTTACGAGAGCCTTCTTTGGGGCCTTGCTTTGGTATCAAGGGCGGCGCTGCCGGAGGTGGATACTCTCAAGTTGTACCGATGGAAGATATTAATCTTCATTTTACCGGTGATTTTCATGCCATTGGTGTTGCCCATAATTTACTATCAGCACTGATTGATAATCACATCAATCATGGCAACTCTCTCGATATTGATGCCCGTAGAATTCAATGGAAACGCGTTGTTGACATGAATGACCGAGCATTACGCAAAATTACGGCAGGACTTGGCGGCCCCGCAAATGGTTTTCCACGGGAAGACGGCTATGATATTGTCGTAGCCTCTGAAATCATGGCAATCTTGTGCCTGGCAACCAGTCGCGCAGATTTAAAGGAGCGTCTCGGTCGTATTGTTATTGGCTACAAAACTGATAAGGTAACACCTGTTTATGCCAGGGATTTAAAAGCACAAGGCGCCATGGCCGCTCTCCTCAAAGATGCCATTAAACCGAATCTTGTACAAACCTTAGAGAACAATATTGCGATTATTCATGGCGGCCCCTTTGCCAATATAGCCCACGGTTGCAATACTGTAACTGCTACCAAAACAGGTTTAAAACTTGCAGATTATGTTGTGACTGAAGCTGGCTTTGGAGCTGATTTAGGTGCTGAAAAATTTATCGATATTAAATGCCGTATGGCAGGACTTAAACCTTCTGCTGCCGTTCTTGTTGCCACAGTCAGAGCTGTCAAATTCCACGGCGGTGTCGCCAAGGACGACTTAAACAAGGAAGACCTGGAAGCAATTGAGAATGGTTTCGTTAATCTAGAGCGGCACTTGAACAATATTACCCAGCATTATGGATTGCCCTGTGTCGTTTGTATTAATCATTTTAGCTTTGATACCGATGCCGAAATCAACCTGTTAAAAGAAAAATGCGAAACCTTAGGTGCAAAATGCGTTGTCTCGAAGCACTGGGCACAAGGCGGTGCTGGAGCCAAAGAACTTGCCCAAGAAGTCATTAATATCGTTGATAACCGGGAACCCGGGTTTTCATTTGTTTATGATGAAAAACTGAGTTTATGGGAAAAAATTGAGACTATTGCCACCAAGCTTTATGGCGCTGCAAATATATCAGCAAATACCAAAGTAAAAAAACAATTATCCGACTGGCAAACTGAATATGGAAAATTTCCAGTCTGCATGGCCAAAACCCAAATGTCCTTTTCTACCGACCCAAGCGCAAAAGGCGCCCCATCCGGCCATACTGTCGAAATCAGTGAAGTCAGATTAGCTAATGGCGCTGGTTTTATTGTTGCAATTGCCGGCAATATGATGACAATGCCAGGACTTCCGAAAATACCCGCCGCTGAAAGAATTGATATTCTTGACGATGGCACGATAACCGGACTGTTCTAAAACAAAGAGTTGTTTGCTATATTTGCAAACAACTCTTTGTTGTAACTACTCAG
>CAZGYJ010000120.1:0-9113 GCA_964530345.1 uncultured Methylomonas sp. | reverse complement strand
TCTGGAGAAGGCTTTTCAAGACTTTAAAGCTTTAAGCTCTTAATTCATATTTAAAATAGGTACTGCACTTAATAATGTTTTGGTATATTCATGATTCGGTGTTTTAAGTACTTGCTCAACCTTGCCATATTCTACTATTTTACCCTTGTTCATGACCGCAACATCATCTGCAATTTCAGCTACCACGGCAATATTATGAGTGATAAACAAATAGCTCAAGCCTTGATCTTTTTGTAAGGACTTCAATAATTCAATGATCTGCGCCTGCACAGAAACATCCAGCGCACTGGTCGGCTCATCGCAAACAATCAGTTTCGGGTTGACCGCCAAAGCACGGGCAATACAGATTCTTTGCCGCTGACCACCGGAAAATTCATGTGGATAGCGATTGGCCGCCTCTATTGGTAAATCAACTTGTCGAAGCAAATCCTCTGCCCGCTTTTTTCTATCCAGCGCGGTAACCTCTGGATGCAAAGCTCTAATACCTTCATCTATAATTTCACCAACTAACATCCGAGGGTTCATCGAAGAAAACGGGTCCTGAAACACAATCTGTATTTCTGAGCGTTTCAATCGTAGCTCATTCCCTGTCAATTGATTCAGTAACGCTCCTTCAAACCACACTTCACCAGAAGCACTGGGGATCAGACCCAACAGACCCTTCCCCAAAGTGGTTTTGCCACAACCGGACTCGCCCACCAAAGCCAGGGTTTTGCCTTGCTGCAACTCAAAACTGACGCCATCAACCGCACGTACATAACCGACCACACGTTTAAAAATGCCTTTGCGGATTGGGTAATAAACTTTAAAATCCTTAAGTTTTAATAAAGGCTGCTGTTCCTTCAGCGGTCGATTTAAACAACTTTCCATTGATGGCAAGGCAGCCAATAATTTTTTTGTGTAGGGATGTTTAGGCTGACTGAAAAACACATCCGTAGGCGCTGCCTCTACAATCTCGCCTTTTTGCATTACCGCCACCCGGTCTGCCAGGTTGGAAACCAGGGCCAGGTCATGACTGATCAGCCACAGCGCCATATTGTTTTGCTTCTGGATTCGATTTAGCAATTCAAGAATCTGTTTTTGGATGGTTACATCCAGAGCGGTTGTCGGCTCATCGGCAATCAACAAATTAGGCTCGGCTGCCAAGGCAATGGCAATCATTATCCTTTGCCGCTGCCCTCCAGAAAGCTGATGAGGATAATCCCTGAATTTTCTTTCCGGCTCAGGTATTTCAACTTGTTTGAGTAACTTAAGCACCCTGTCTGCAATTTCCTGCCTGGACATAGAAAAATGCAATTCAAGAACTTCGGCAATCTGATCGCCAATGGTCATTACCGGGTTCAGCGATGCCATCGGATCCTGAAAAATCATGCCAATCCTTCTGCCCCGGATATTGCAAAAATCAATCTCCGGAATCGCGAGTAAATTCTCATCAGCCAGGCAAATTTCAGTTGCTTTTAATCTGGCGTTTTCGGGTAACAATCGCATGACTGATAAAGCGGTGATAGATTTCCCGGAACCTGATTCACCAACCAAAGCAAAAGTTTCGCCGGAAAAAACCTCAAAATTAATGTTATTAACCACCTTATCGCCATGATTAAAAGCAACTGATAAATCCTTTACTCTCAATAATGCTTCAGTCATTATTTGTCCGCCTTGGATCAAAAGCATCACGAACGGTATCGGCAAAAATATTGGCCGCTAATACCAGACTGAACATAAACAAAAAAGAAGCCAATAATGACCACCAGACGATTGGCTCACGCGCCATTTCCAGTCTTGCGCCATTTATCATATTACCCCAACTATACGTGGTCGGATCGACACCTATATTAATGTAAGACAACACTGCCTCAGCCAGCACCAGAGAACTAAAATCCAGCACCACCGAAATCAAAACAATATGCATGACATTTGGCAATATATGCCGGATTAAAATAATCCTGCGCCTGACACCAAGAGCTTGCGCCGCCTGCACATACTCCATTTCCCGCAGCTTCATGGTTTCCGCTCTCAACAAACGACACAGCCCTGTCCAGCTGGTGACACCCAAAATCAGGCATAAGAAAAACAGGCGCATATCAGCACGCACCACCAGATTGGTAAACTGATCCTCATTATTCGCCATATACACCTGAACCATCAGAATGGATGCGGCGATCAACAAGACACTGGGAATGGAATTCAGGGTGGTATAAATATATTGAATCACATCATCAACCCAGCCCCGGAAAAATCCGGCCAGAATGCCGAACACAATGGCCAATGGCAACATAATCAGGGTAGTCAGGGTGCCGATGACCAAGCCGGTACGGATACTTTTGACAGTCTGATAAAATACATCTTCGCCGACCTTGTCAGTTCCTAAAACATGGTACCAGGTAGATAAATCAATCAATGTATAGCTTCCTGAAACCATAACAAATGTTGTCAGCCATACTGCTTTTGATGTTTTATTCGGTAGCAAGACCTTGTTTTGCTGTTTCCTCAAGCCCCACAACAGAAAAAACACGAAACCAAAAAGTGCGGCGCCTTTTACAAATCCTAAAGCAGCTTTTTTGGCAATATCTTGCGTCTTTTCAGTCTCGGGATTGATTAAATGTCGGCCTCCATATTTTAGTCTTGAATAAGTCCAACGCTGAACACCATCTTCGGATCTGATTAATTCCTTACTATATAAATAAGCAGAAAACGGCGCTGAATAGCTTTTCTCCTGTTGTTCACGAATCGGCGTCGCCCAGTAATCCAATAAGCTGATCACTTCGTTGGTTTTATCATTAGCCAGCTTAAAGTGGATTGAATCCATCAAGCCAATGATGACAAAGAAAAACAAGACCACTAAAGCCACCATCCCCGCCCGGCTTGATTTGATTTTTGCCAAGGGTCTTTGTAAATGTTCCTTACCACGCAAATAAAACCCCAGACTAACAATCATCAGCACCAGCAAAAACAGCAAGCCATCGGTCCAAAGTACAATCATGACAAACGGACTCTTGGATCAACTATGGTGTAAGAAATGTCGGTCAGCAATAAGCCTACTATATAGAGCACAGAACCTAAAAATACCATTGACCTGACAATTGCAAAGTCCTGACGATTAATGGCGTCGATGGTATAACTACCCAAACCTGGAATACTGAAAAATGATTCCAGAATCAAACTCCCCATAAACAGTAACGGCAACACCACAACCACACCAGTCAAAATAGGAATCAAGGCATTTTGCAACACATGTTTAAACAAAGTTTGGGTTTCTGTCAGTCCTTTCGCTCTTGCAGTTCTGACATAATCCTTGTTCACTTCTTCCAAAAACAAGGTTCGATACCAGCGCGCACTGGAGCCAATTCCAGCCACGACACTGATAATGACAGGCAGGATTAAAAACTTGATTGCAGCAAGGCCATCATCATAACCGGAAATCGGCACCAGCTTCAGTAATTTGCCGATCACAAACTGGCCGCCGATAATATAAAATAGGGATGATATGGACATCAAAATAACGCACAGGACAATACTGCTGAATTCCAGATAACTATTGCGAAACAACACCATCATCAATGCCACAGTAATGTTCACCAACAAACCAACCAACAAGGATGGCAATGCAATTGCCAAGCTTGGCCACATACGCTGTTTAATATCCGCGCCAATATTTCGACCGCTATCGGAAATACCAAATTCAAAGGTAAACAGATTTATCGACTTTTGAAAGAAAATAGTCTGTTTTACTTTATCAAAACCACGTTGCTGTTCATTCCAGAGCAAAGGCAAGTCATAACCTCTTTGCTTTTTCCAGTTTTCAACCGCCTGTTCAGTAACATGTTTTTGTCCCAACTGCATACGTGCCATATCATCAGGGCTGTTAACGATAAAAAACAGCACAAAGGTTAATACATTCACCCCGAATAATAAGGGGATTGCATATAAAAAACGCCTGATAATATATTGAATCATTGCAAGGTTTCCTTAGCACGGCGTTGGTAGGAATAAAAAGCCGGCAGCAACATACCAAGCAAAAGTAACGCAATAACAACCAAAGGCCAAAAAACTGGTCGATTCCATTGTTTTCTTAACTCCGCCCGTTGTTTGGCATTAATCCGAGTATATTTAATTCTGTTATTGGCCATTAGATTTGGCTTGAGGTTTTGATACCAGCCGTGATAAAGAGAGAAATTTTTTGGATGCAGACCAAATAACCAGGGTGCATCGTGGCGGACAATTTCCTGCATTTGTTGAATCAGCTGGAACCGTTCCGGGCCATTATCCATATTGCGCATTTTCTCAAACAAGCGATCAAATTCTGGATTTTGATAGTTGGCGGCATTTTCGCCAGCGTATTTCACTTTGGAATTTCCGCCATATAAAAGAAAAAAGAAATTTTCCGGATCAGGATAATCGGCATTCCAGCCCCACATGAAAATCTGAGCATTTCCAGCACGCATTTTTTGCTGAAAACGATTATAGTCGGTTGCTCGAATGACTAATTGAATGCCCAATTTCTCAAACTGTTTTCGATACCAATTCAATCGGGATCGATCATCCGGCCCACTGGCGGCAGTATCGAAATACAGAATTAATGCTTCGCCTGTTTTCGGATCAATAGCATCAGCATAGCCAGCTTCTACCATTAATTGTTTTGCGACACTTAACGGCTTTCTACGCGCATAACCATTGACCCACTCATAGACATAGGGATTAATCCCCGCCTGCCCTTGCTGATAACCATAAATTCCGGGGGGCAACACTCCTTGCGCTGCCATTCCTCTGCCATTCATAAAAATAGCAATATATTCTTCATAATCCATTGCAATGGCAATGGCCTGACGCAACTTTCTTGCTCTTTCTGTATCGCCGCCCACTATCGGATCAAGCATATTGAAACCCATATAATAGGTTGATGCGGCAACGGCCGTTTGTAGTTGAATCCCTTTTGACTTAAGTTCAGGCGTTAATTCTGCCGCGCCTTGCCCTGAAAACTGAATCGCCATATCAAAACTGTCAGAAGCAATTCCAGAGGCATCATAATAACCCTGCAAAAATTTGTTCCAGTAAGGTATGGTTTCTTTTTCCAAAATAAACACCACCTTTTCAATAAACGGAAGCATTTTCCCTGCATCTTTTAATAACCCTGCCTCCATATCCCCTGGATCTCCTTCAGAAGGATAACTGGCAGCATGATAATTTGGGTTTTTCTTTAAAATCATGCGCCGATTGGGATTGTTTTCGGTCAACATATATGGCCCGGAACCGACTGGATACCAATCTAAGGTGATATTTTTGTCAATCAAGCCCTGCTGATTATAAAAGACATCCGCCTCCCAAGGCATTGGTGCAAAAAAAGGCATGGCCAACCAATATTTAAACTGCGGATATTTACCTTTTATCTTGATTCGATATTGATTCTGATTGATCGCCTCAACTCCTGCGATAGTCTCATTCCTTATATCCAATAATTGTTTTTCAGCAATCACTTTTGAAAAATCATCCAAACCCACAATATGCTGCTTCATTAATTCAGCGATGGGGGAATGAATTTTGGGGTGGGCAAGGCGCTTGATTTGATAAACAAAATCTTCCGCAATTACTTGCCTGGAACCTGTTGCATTAAAATCAGCCAAAGTGGAAATATTATCCAACTGCTCATCTGTAAGATGGTGGAATAGATATTTCCCTTGAGAATCTTTGGCAAATGCGGGATGCGGCTGATAATTCATATCAGGTAATAAATTTATCAGATACTCTGTGTAAGCTATTTTTTCCGATTCAACATTGTCAGCAAGTTGATTACCATCCGCATCAAAATAACGAATGCCGGGCATTTCCCTGGCGGATAAAGGCTCCAGCACATAGGGCCGTTTAAGATAATGATATTGCAATGGCGGCTCATAAATTTGGCCAATCAACGCATATTCATTGGAGCTATAGGAAACAGCTGGATCCAAATGCTTAGGCCGCTCCGTAAAAGATGAATATAATATACTCTGTCCAGCTTCCTCGTCCGGATAAGGGTTGTTCAGCTGTAAATCGTCACAACCCATCAACATCAAACACATAATGATTGAGATGATTGAAAAAAATTTTTGAGTTGTTATTTTCACTGAAAAACTGGACATCCCTTTTTGGGTCATAGATACTTGGACTATTCTAACAACAAACTGCGGAGAAATAATAATGGGTTTTATGCAAGGCAAACGCGTGTTGATTGTTGGCCTGGCCAGTAATCGTTCTATAGCTTGGGGTATTGCGCAAGCCATGTTTCGTGAAGGAGCCGAATTAGCCTTTACCTTTCAAAATGAAAAATTACAGGGACGAGTCGAAAAAATGGCTGGTGAGTGTAATTCCGACATTACCATTGAATGCGATGTCAGCAGCGATGAGCAAATTGAAAATGTCTTTACCGAATTAGCAAAACAATGGGATGGCCTGGATTGCATTGTTCATTCCGTTGCCTATGCGCCGAGAGAAGCGTTAGATGGCAATTATGTCGATGCAACCACCCGGGAAAATTTCCTCATTGCTCATGATATCAGTTCTTACAGTTTTCTTGCTCTTGCCAAAGCAGGTCGAAGTATGATGCAAGGAAGAAATGGGGCATTGCTTACATTAAGTTATCTGGGATCTGAAAGGGCTATTACCAATTACAATGTCATGGGCGTCGCCAAAGCCAGCCTGGATGCAAATGTTCGTTATATGGCCGCCGCATTGGGACCGGAAGGCACTCGTGTCAATGCGATTTCTGCTGGCCCAATAAGAACGCTTGCCGCAGCTGGTATTAATGATTTCAAATCCATGCTGAGCAAAGCCGCAGATGTTGCCGCATTAAAACGAAATGTGTCAATTGAAGAAGTTGGTAATGCTGCAGCCTTTATGTGCTCAGACCTGGCATCAGGAATCACCGGCGAAATAACTTTTGTGGATGCTGGATACAATATTATGGGTATTGCAGCTTCCTGAAATTTGTTCCGGACATAAAAAAAGGGGCTTTATTTTGCCCCTTTTATTTGCGTAAAATTTGTAGAAGTTATTGATCACTCTCACGTTTCACAATATCTGCCTTTTCTTCTAACGCTTTAATCACCGTTGAGTAATCCAGCCGGCCGTAAGCAGTCGATAAATTCTTTCGTATTAATTCACGCTGCTTTTCATCTTCTGCAGTCGGTTTGCCTTCTATAACGGCCAATAAACTTACAACTGCAACTCCGCCTTCAGGCAGATCGACCAATCCAACACTCGGCTTATCAACAGATTGGGGTTTTGCCAGTTTGAATGCTGCTTGCTTAATCAAAACTGGAACCTCAGTATTTTTTCTATTTAGCTCAGAATATTTTTTGACCACCAAATCATATTCGCTAGCGATTTTATCAAACGTTTCTCCAGCTAGTAATCGTTTTTTTATGTCCTTGGCTGTAGATAATGCCTGTTCTTTGGCCTTGCTTTCCGCCAAAGCCTTTTCCACTTCAGCCCGTACTTCCTGTAAAGGCCGTACGGAAGCTGGCTTATGTTCAGTAACTCTCAGAACTACGATTCTTTCAGAACCTAATTCAATCGGCTCGCTGTTGTTTCCTTTCAGCACTTCCTCTGAAAACGCGGCATTGCGTATTGCCTCTTCTGCTGCGATTCCAGTGCCACTATTGCGTGTAAACATTGCTGTCTTCTTTGGCTTGATGTCCACTGCGTCAGAAGCCATTTCTAGATTGTCAGGGTTTTCATAACTGACTTCTGTCAATGTTTCGGAAAGTTCGTAGAAAATACTTTCCGCCTGAGCTCTTTTATATGCCTTCTCAACATCCTTTTTTACTTGCTCAAACGGTTTTGTAATTCCCGGCTTCAACTCAGTCACTTTAATCAAATGATAGCCAAATGCAGACTTAACAGGATCAGAAACCTCGCCTTCCTTAAGTTTCGTAGCTGCTTCTTCAAAAGCAGGCTCCATTGTGCCGACATTAAAAAGCCCCAAATCTCCACCCTTATCGGCTGTCAATGTGTCATCTGATGCTTGTTTTGCAACTTCGGCAAAATCTTCCGCTTGTAATTGTTGCCTAACTTCTTTTGCTTTTTTTAGCGCATCTTCTTCAGTTGCATATTTTTTGAACGAAATCAGGATATGACTTATTTTTCTACGCTCTTTTGTTGAATAAAGTTCTTTTTGTTCTTCATAAAATTCCTTTAACTGCTCATCCGAGGCTTCAATGTCCTTGGCTAAATCATCAAGTGATAAATCAATATATTCAATTGCTGCCTGTTCCTCAGTTTTATATTTGTCCTGATTTTCCTGATAATAATTATTGATTTCTTCTTCTGTGGGCTTTTCCGTACCTGGTTTCAAGGCCACTTGCACAAATTGAACATGACGAACTTGATTCTGTAATGCATAAAATTTATCGACGTCATAATCTGTTGCAAAACCGCTTTCCATAATGCCGCGCTGAAACTGTTCCATCATAATCGCGGTACGAATTTTTTGCACAAATTGCTCTGATATCATATTTTGAGAAGCTAAAAAGGCCTTATATTGTTGCTTTGAGAACTTTCCATCCACCTGAAAAAAAGGCAAATTCTGAATATAAGCACGAACCGTTTTATCAGTAACCGAAAACCCTTTCTCCTGAACATATTGTAAAAGGACTTCATCGCCAATCAGCTTCTTTAATGCCTGCTCTTTAATAATCTCCTCAGGAATACCTCTGCCAGCCAGCTGCTGACTATATTGTTGATAAGCTCGATTAACATCACGCTGAAAGAAATCTTTATCGCCAACAGTCACCACCGGCGTTTCTTTTCCTACATCCAAATAATTTTGAATCCCCCACAATGCAAAAGGCACAGTAATCGCGATAAGAATGAGCCAGGCAAAAACGCCTTGTGCTTTTTCTCTAATTTTTGTCAGCATATATTCTTTCCTTCACAACACATTTCAAGCTATTTCAAAAACAATTTCTTCGGCATTTTGTCAGCAAATATCTGAAAAATCATTTCTTTTGCCGATGAAAATTACTGATGATACAAATGCATATCATAACGCAAAAAAAAACCCGAACCAAAGGTTCGGGGTTTTATTATTTGGCGGAGCGGACGGGACTCGAACCCGCGACCCCCGGCGTGACAGGCCGGTA
>CAZGYJ010000119.1:0-9191 GCA_964530345.1 uncultured Methylomonas sp. | reverse complement strand
CTCAGTAATGAATTGACATCGCCCGGGTGACAAGCGTTGACAGAAATGCTAGGTTTTAGTCTATCAGCAAAAGCCACGCTGAGCATTCGGTCAGCCTGCTTGGATTGGCGATAGGCTTTGTCATTATCATATGGTCTCTTGATGAACTCTAAATCGTTTATATCTAAACCACCTGCCCAATAGCTTGCTACATTGATGATACGGGCTGGTGCAGATGACTTTAAAATATCAGTAAACTCATTCATTAACCAGAAATAGCCTAATACATTCGTCGCAAATTGCAGTTCAATTCCTTCAGGGGTTTCTTCCCTGGAACCAGGAGTAACAGCGGCGTTATTGATTAATACATGTAACGGACCAACCCAACGATTTGCCAGTTTTTGGATTTCTTTTTGCCTGCTCAAATCGGCTAGTTCATAGCATACACTGGGATTTTGTGTTATTCGGATTATTTCATTAACAACCTGTTTTGCTTTTTCTTGATTGCGACAAACCAACACTACCCTGAAATTTTTATTCTCCGCCAATTTTCTGGCTATTGCCTTCCCAATAGCTCCCGTAGCACCAGTCACAAGAAAAACTCTTGGTTGGTCAGCCTGACTATTTGATAAATCTAAATCAGTAACCATCGTAATTCACAATATGTGATTCTATATCCTTTCGAGTCTCACAAAACTATAGCTAAAAGATACCTCAGGACTGTTATTAATGCTTTCGCGTTCAATTTCAAGCCACTGATCTTTGCTCAGTTCCGGAAAATAGGTATCCCCATGAAATTCTCTATGTATTTCAGTCAGAAAAATCGTTTCAGCTTTAGGCAGTATCGATTCATAGAGTGTTGAGCCGCCGATTATAAATATTTCTTTGCACGTTTGTAAACTTTGCAAGGCACTTTCAATAGTTGAATAAACAAGACATCCTTGTGCTTGAAATTGCTGATTACGACTAATTACAATATTTGTTCTGCCTGGCAGGGGCCTACCTATCGATTCATGGGTTTTGCGACCCATTAAAATGGGACTGCCCATGGTAATTTGTTTGAATCTTTTCAGGTCGGCTGGTAAATGCCAGGGCATTTTGTTATCAGCCCCAATGACCCGGTTACTGGCCATTGCCACAATCAAGGAAATTTTCATACGGCGATGGGTGCACTGATTGCCGGATGAGGATCATAGCCGGTAATGACAAAATCATCATATTGATAATCAAAGATGCTGACCGGTTTTCTTCTGAATTGTAAGCGTGGTAATGCTCTAGGCTCTCGACTAAGTTGCACTTTTGCTTGTTGCACATGGTTGTTATACAAATGGCAGTCACCAATGGATAGGATAATTTCTCCAACATCCAGGTTACATTGTTGCGCCAGCATGTGAGTAAAAAAAGCTAAACTACAAGTGTTGTAGGGGTTTCCCAAAAACAGGTCATTGCTTCGGATATATAACGCTCCGCTTAATTTACCTTCCGCGACATACCATTGGTACAGCAGATGGCAGGGGGGTAAGGCCATTTTACCGGCTCGTACATTTTCCTGCGGAGTTTGGGCTTCATCGGGCAGACTGGCTACATTCCAGCCACTAATAATATGCCTGCGGCTGTTCGGCTTGTTTTTAAGCCCGTCAAGCAGCGAAACAACCTGATCATATACCTGACCATCACTTCCCGGCCAATTGCGCCACTGAGCGCCGTAAACCGGCCCTAATTCACCTTCTGTTGTCGCCCACTCATTCCAAATGCTCACTCCATTATCTTGCAAAAACTGAATATTGGTATTGCCACTTAAAAACCATAGTAATTCATAGATAATAGAACGAATATGAAGCTTTTTGGTTGTTAACAAGGGTAAACCTTGTTGCAGGTCATATCTAAGCTGCCTGCCAAAAACTGAACGCGTGCCGGTACCGGTGCGATCATTTTTTACGACACCATTTTCCAGCACATCTTCAAGTAATTCCAAATACTGTTTCATGATTTTTTTCGATAGGCAAAAGCAATCATGCCCGCTCCAATAATGATCATCGGCAAGGATAAAATCTGTCCCATAGTCACCCAGTTCAGAAATATATAACCTAAATGAGCATCTGGCATGCGGAAAAATTCAACAAAAAACCGAAAACAGCCATATAGCATCAAAGCCATGCCAGTTGGCGCCATGGTTGGTCTTTGTTTACTGGTGTAGATCCACATGATAATGAATAGCAATACCCCTTCCAGAAATGCTTCATATAATTGTGATGGATGCCTGGGTAAAGGGCCACCGCCAGGAAATACCATTGCCCAGGGAACATCCGCAGTATGCCCCCAAAGTTCAGCATTGATAAAATTTCCAATCCGGCCGGCAAATAAACCAATCGGCGCTAGCGGAGCAATCACATCGGTTAGTTGCAACATGGAACAGCGCTGTTTTTTGGCGAATAACCACATGGCAACAAACACTCCAAGCATACCACCGTGAAATGACATACCTCCCTGCCAGATTTTAATTAAGATAGTGGGATCATTCAAAAACGCCTGGAAATTGTAAAACAGAATGTAACCGATTCGACCACCAAGAATCACACCCATGGCGCCATAAAACACCAAATCTTCCATTGCTTCCGGTTTGATTGGCGACCAGGGTTCTTCCGCTCTTTTTTTGCCTAAAAACCAAACTCCGGCAAAGCCCACCAGATACATCAAACCATACCAATGAACTTTTAATGGACCTATGGCAATGGCGACTGGATCAATTGAAGGATATTGAATCATGTCTTTTAAAAGTTAAACGTCAAGGTTGGAAACATCCAGCGCATGCTTGACAATGAAGTCTCTGCGCGGTTCAACAACATCACCCATCAAGGTGGTAAACACCTCATCGGCTGCAATTGCATCTTCGATATTGACTTGCAGCATTCGACGACTATTGGCGTCCAGAGTCGTTTCCCAAAGCTGGTCGGGATTCATTTCGCCTAATCCTTTATAGCGCTGGATATGTTGGCCTTTTTTGATCTCCTTCATCATCCAGTCAAAAGCCTGCTTGAAGGAATTTACCGGCTGTTTTCTTTCTCCCAGTTGAATAAATGATTCATCACCAAAAAGATCTAGAGTATTTTCTACGTACTCGACAATAGTTTTGTAGTCCTGACTATTGAAAAAATTAGCCTGCACAATAATGATTTTATTAATACCGTGCATTTTCTTGTTCACAATGACACTAAAATCATCTTTGTCCTGGTATTCCAATTCAACCGAAAATACTGTGCGATTAGATTTTTGGTTAAGCTGGGTTTCCAAATCTTTCAACCATTGTTTAAATTTTTCAACATCACTTTTGGTTTTTTCATCAACCACCTTAAATTCTGTTAACTGTTGCAAGAAAGTTTCGTCATAGCGCCTGGACAAGCGATTTATGACACTGGATACCTTGCTGTAACTGATAGCCAGCTGTTCTAGTCCCTGACCTTTGATCGGCGGTGTTTCTTCGCTAGCAAACAACTGCGCTTTATCCAGTGCCAACTGGATCAGGTATTGATTCAGGCTCACATCATCTTTGACATAATGCTCTTGTTTACCCTTTTTAATTTTATACAGGGGTGGTTGTGCAATATAAATATAACCTCGCTCTAACAGTTCCGGTAATTGCCGGTAAAAGAATGTTAGTAATAAAGTGCGAATATGAGAGCCATCCACATCTGCATCAGTCATGATGATAATTCGATGATAGCGGAGCTTCTCAATATCATATTCTTCCTTGCCAATACCGCAGCCCAAAGCAGTAATCAAAGTACCGACTTCATCTGAAGACAGCATTTTATCGAATCGGGCTTTTTCAACATTTAGAATCTTCCCTTTCAATGGCAAAATTGCCTGGGTTTTACGATCCCTGCCCTGTTTGGCTGAGCCGCCGGCTGAGTCCCCTTCCACTATAAACAGTTCGGACTTTGCCGGGTCTTTTTCCTGACAATCCGCAAGCTTGCCAGGTAATCCCGCTATATCAAGCGTAGTTTTCCTGCGAGTCATCTCCCGGGCCTTTCTTGCCGCATCCCTGGCGCGTGCCGCATCAACAATTTTCCCAGCTATAGTCTTGGCAATACTTGGGTTTTCCAACAAGAAATCATTTAGTTTTTCGCCCATTGTCGATTCAACTAACGGTTTGACTTCTGATGAAACCAGTTTGTCTTTAGTTTGTGATGAAAACTTGGGATCAGGTACTTTCACTGATAGAACAGCAGTTAAACCTTCTCGTGCATCATCACCTGTCACCGTTACTTTTTCTTTTTTTGCCAAACCACTGCTTTCAATGTATTGATTGATGGTTCTGGTTAATGCCCCTCTGAAGCCAGCCAAATGAGATCCACCATCACGCTGGGGAATATTGTTGGTGTAGCAAAAAATGTTTTCCTGATAGGAATCATTCCACTGCATGGCGACTTCAACAACAACATCTTCTTTTTCAGCAGAAAAGTGAAAAACCTGTTCAAACAATGGAGTTTTATTTTTGTTCAGATGCTCGACAAAGGCACTGATACCACCTTCAAACTCGAACACTTCCTGCTTGTTGGTTCTTTCATCGGTTACAGATATTTTGACACCTGAATTCAAAAAAGATAATTCGCGCAGCCTTTTAGTCAAAATATCAAAGTGAAATTCAACATCAGAAAAAGTCTCGGAACTGGGTTTAAAGGTAATAGTGGTGCCATGTTTATCTGTGGCCTCCATTTTTTCTAACGGGGACTGAGGCTCGCCTTTTAGATACAGTTGCCGATATACAAAACCGTCTTTCTTAATTTCCAGCTTCAATTCTTCTGAAAGCGCATTAACTACCGAAACACCTACACCATGAAGTCCTCCAGAAACCTTGTAGGCGTTGTCGTCAAATTTTCCACCAGCGTGCAGCACAGTCATAATCACTTCTGCAGCTGTTTTTCCTTCTTCTGAATGCATATCCACTGGAATACCCCGACCATCATCTGAAACCGTGACAGAACCATTGGCGTGAATAATCACTTTTACTTCCGTACAAAAACCAGCTAATGCTTCGTCTATTGAATTATCAACCACTTCAAATACCATGTGGTGCAAGCCGGTACCATCATCGGTATCACCAATATACATACCAGGTCTTTTTCTGACAGCATCCAGCCCTTTCAATACTTTGATATTAGAACTATCGTAATCTCCATTATTTCCAGTCATAATTTTTGTTACCTATATTTCGTATTGTTCCACGTGAAACATTACATTAATTTAATCTTTCCATGTTCCACGTGGAACACTTTGTGTTGCACACTCAAATTAATATCACCAAATTCTTTAAACTCATTGGTAGTGATAAAAACCTGATTGTCTAATTGCGATAAAAAAGATAACAGTTTACATCTGTTATCAAAATCAAATTCTGAACTAATATCGTCAATCAAAAGACACACTTCCTGAGATAGCTCTGTTTTGAGCAGTTTTACCTGAGCTAACATCAAAGTTAGAACAAGCGCTTTTAGTTGACCACGTGAAACAAAATCTTTTGCGACTCTTCCTTCAGAATACAAAACAAAATCACCACGATGCGGACCACTTTGGGTATATCCAAATTTCAAATCTTTTTCCAGATCTTGCTGCAAACAGTCAAGATAGGACCGACTATTATCCCATCCAGTAACAAATTTAATTTCAGGTGTGTTTATTTTAATAAAAATGTCAGAAATATGTTTAACCAGGGGCTCCAACAAACTTAAATACTGCTGACGATATTCAGCCAGTATTGTACCGTATTGAACCAATTCCTGATTCCAAACATTAATCTGCTTTATGTCATGTTTTTTTAATAAGGCATTGCGTTGCGACAAAGCAATTTTGAAATTTTGCCAGACTGTTAAAAAATCACGATGCATATTGAATACGCCCCAATCCATAAATTCTCTTCTGAACTGAGGGCCAGCATCAAGTAACAGATAACTTTTAGGTTGTATGATTTGGACAGGAAAAGCATAAGCTAATTCCGCACGTGTATAAATTTCTTGCTGATTCAAATGTATTGTTTTTGATTTCAAGCCTAGCTGAACACCTAGCGAAGCGCTACTTAAATTGTGATGTTTCAGTTTGGCAGATACGATTAAATCAGGCTGATTGAATTGTATGACTTGTTTAACAGAGTTTGATCTGAATGAACGGGCGCGTCCAAGAATAAACAGTGCATCAAGCAAGGCGCTTTTACCACTCCCGTTGTTACCATAAATAAAATTAATCCCGGGTGTTGGTAATATGCTTGCATAGTCGATATTTCTTACCCGATAAATATCAAGTTTTTCCAGGCTCATCTACAACGACATTATAGTGTCATCGGCATCACGATATATTGATACGGGGCTTGAGTTGACTCCTTAACAAAACAACAACTCAAATCTTTTGAAATAATCAAAAAAACAATGTCGGAATCCAGATTGCTCAGTGCATCGATTAGGTACTGCCCATTAAATGAAATTGTCATGGGTTCTCCTGTAAACTCAATGGCAACTTTTTCTTCCGCTTCTTCATGCTCTGAATTAAAAGCAGTTAACAAGATTTGCTCAACATCAAAATCAAGCGTGACACCTTTGCTTTTTTCATTTGAAAGAATGACAACACGAGTTAAAGCCTCTTTTAAATTCTGCTTCTGTACAGGGATTGGATCGAGAAATGCTTGTTGAAGTATTTGCTGAAAATTAGGATATTTGGCGTCAATTAGCTTGGCAAAGAAAATTACGTTGTCCGCAATCACTTTAATATTATTTTTACTGACATGGATGGTGACATCATTTTCAGTTAAATCCAGAATTCTATATAACTCCTGAATGCCTTTTCTTGGAATGATGATTTTATTAGATATTCCAGTATCTTCGTTAATTTCATCCTGAAACAGGGCCATTCTGTGTCCATCAGAAGCAACTAATTTAAGAGTACTGTTGGAAATATTCATTAACAGGCCATTCAAATAATAACGAAAGTCCTGATTCGCCATACAAAATGTGGTTTTAGACAAAGCCTCTTTCAGTTGTTTAGATGAAATACTGTATTGATACTCAGGTTCCGTTTCAGAGAACCCAGGATAAGTTTCAGGACTTAAGGTACTTAAAGAAAAACGACTACGTCCCGAGGAAATAATTACTTTGGTTTCTTCAATCTGAAATTTTATATCAGCGTTGCTCGGTAAAAGTCTGCAAATATCCAAAAATTTACTTGCAGGAATAGTAGTACTGGCAATTCCGGTTGAATCAACGGGCAATATCACAGTAACCTGGATTTCCAGATCAGAGCCAGTCAATATAAGTTGATGGTCATTTAATTGCAAAAAGACATTGGCCATAATCGCCATGGTTTGTCTTTTTTCAATGACGTTGACAATTTGTTGCAAAGGCAACAAAATTTTTTCTCTATTAATAATAAACTTCATAAAGATTTATATACTATTATTACTATTAGCAAGCCACATATACGGTAAAAAGCCTATTTATCTTTTTATTTTAGCGTGTTAGCTGCGTTTTAAGTTGTGGAAAACTAGAATTCAGCTTGTGCTTAATATGGGGATAAAAAAATAGAAAATGTAATTTCAGATTTATCCACACTTTAAGCCACCCTAAAGTGACAGTGTTCTTAACAGGTTGGCATAATCTTCCTGGACTTTAATATCACTGTCTCTTAAATCCTTAATTCGTTTACAGGCATTAATGACAGTGGTATGGTCTCGTCCCCCAAAAGCATCGCCGATTTCAGGCAAACTATGACTAGTCAATTCTCTAGCAAGACACATTGCAATTTGTCTGGGTCGAACTATCGATTGCTTACGATTTTTTGAAACCAGATCTGAATTTCTAATTTTGAAGTACTCAGCAACAGTTTTTTGAATGTTCTCAATATTGACTAATTTATCCTGTAAAGAAATTAAATCGTGTAATGCTTCTTTGGTAAATTCTATGGTGATGGGTTTTCCCGTGAATTGAGAATTTGCAATCACTCGTCTTAGCGCTCCTTCCAAATCCCGAACATTGGAAGGGATGCGTTTACCAATAAAAAAAGCGACTTCCTGAGACAGGTCGACATTTGCCTGCATGGCTTTTTTCATTAAAATAGCCGCCCTAGTTTCAAGATCTGGTGGTTCAATAGCTACAGGCAATCCCCAACCAAAACGAGATTTTAAACGATCTTCAAGACCTTCAATTTCTTTGGGATATTTATCACAAGTTAAAATAACCTGATGTTTTTTTTCCAACAGATTATTGAAGGTATGAAAAAACTCCTCTTGTGAGCGTTCTTTTCCAGCAAAAAATTGGATATCGTCGATTAATAACGTATCAACAGTCCGGTAGTATTCCTTAAAACTATTGATTGAGTTTTGTTGTAAGGCCTTAACCATATCCTGAACGAATTTTTCTGAATGCAAATAGATAATATTCGCAGATGGCTTTTTTTTTAAAATGGCTGTTCCAATAGCATGCATTAAATGTGTTTTACCCAGACCAGAACCACCATAAATCAATAAAGGATTGTATGTTTTTCCAACGTTTTCAGATACTTGTATTGATGCTGCTTTAGCGAGTTGATTAGATTTACCTTCAACAAAATTTTCAAAGGTAAAAGCAAGATTAATAAAGTTTGGACGTTTATTTTTTGTCGGTGTATTTCTTTTGACCGCGAGAGGTATAACTTCAGTGTTATTTTTTTTTGATCCAATTGCCAAACTGATACTGTAATCACCTTTTGAGAATTGTTGGACGGTTTGTTCAATTTTGGAAAAATGATGTTCTTTAACCCAGTCTAAAACAAATCGATTGGGCGCCAATAATTTAATCTGATTATTTTCTTCTTCTGCCTGTAAAGGCCGAATCCAGGTACTGAAGTCTGAAGATGATATTTCATCTTCCAAAATAGAAAGGCATGTGTTCCAAAGTGAGCTCATATAAAGATTAAATTATTTATCGGCAAAAGTTTGTTTTTTAAAGATTCGTGTTATTGGATTTTAATGGAGTCCTGGACTAAGCTTCATATCTTTTAGTATTCCCAAATATACTTATATTTTTATAAGAAATAGTGATTAATCATCATTTGACTACTAGGCAACAATTTTTGCAAGCCTTTAAAAATTGTTCTTTAAGCATTTATCAACTATCAAAGGGAAGAGAAAATTCGTCAATGTAGATGGAGCCACGACTACATACACAATTTATACTTGAAAATAAACAGAA
>CAZGYJ010000118.1:0-9261 GCA_964530345.1 uncultured Methylomonas sp. | reverse complement strand
TTACTGTTAATGGCCATTAACAGTCGGGATGTTGGGGTTTAAATGGACTCATGTAATAAAGCTGCGAAGATGAGTTAAAATACTTCCGTAATTGCTCAATCTGATTAATAAAACACTCTAAGCAGACGTTTAATCTGTTCAAACTCATATAAATAAGGTTGGGCGACAGCATGATTGGCTGCAACGACAATCAGATCATGGGAAAACACGGAAGTGTTGTACCAGTTGAAACTACCTTCAATGACAATGTGTTCATCGATCAGACAATATTTGGAGTGTATTGGTGAATAGGGCACGGGGAGGTCATCCTGTCCATAGACCAGGCCCACAGAAATACCTACTGATTTAAGACGTTCCACCGCAGGCAGTAAGGGCCGGTTTAATTCGTCATGCATGGAGCGTTCTATGCCTACTCTGCCTTGTCTGGCCAGATGACCATTAAATAATATTTGTACATTGACGCCGCGGTCATGAGCATGGATTAAGGCATTGACAACACTGTCATGGTGATCCCCTACCAGATCACCAATTAAAAACAAAGTGATTTTAATTGAATGTCTGGCACGATGAATTTCTGCCAGGATTGCCTGGTGAGGGCGGTAGTATTTACCATTGTGCATATAATGCCGGCCAAACGTATAGAGTAAATTAAAGTGACTTAATGGGTCGATACCATATTTTTGATTGACTCCTCCGCGTTGACTCTGGAATATATTGTCAAGCAGTCGACAAACTCCTTGTGAATGAAAACTCATCCCTGATTCCCAGTTTGCCCACCAGCGGTCAAAGGTAATATTAAAAGACCCCAGAATTGCATCTTCATCATTAAATATGATGAATTTGGTATGCATATCGGGTTCAACTTCAATGAGATGATGATGCGGTGTGCAAAATACCCCAAGCAGTTCAATATTTGAATGTTTCAAACGTGCATAATTGTCACTATTGGTTAACGTCATTTTTCGCCAGTCGACAATACATTGCACCAGAACCCCTTGGTGGTGTGCATGGATCAAGTGATTGATAAAATCATGATCGTCTATGCAATCAACGCTGACTTTTATGGTGCACAGTCGATCAGGGTTCTGATGTTTGGCGTGGATGACCTTATCGATATGATCATGGATATAGCGTTTGGGGTGAAACGGGTGATATTGCTGACCTTTGGTAAATTTGGGGGTTAAGTGTAATGACTCAAAATGCTGGTTATACCAGTCTACATCTGCTTGTAATTCCTGCGGGTTGAGTTCATAAGCATGATAATGATTGGGGGTAGACCATTGGTCGCTTAGCGGCCAGTGCTGTAAATGATCTCCTTGCATCTGATGCCAATCAAGAAAAATATATTCTTTTTCAGACGCGATCGAATGTTCATGTAAATGAATAATGAACGAGAACTTGACGCAATTGATTGGGCCCAATTGATGAGAATGTGGAAGAATAAAAAAATCTCGGGTACTGCGTTTATGGTAGTCCCAGTGGATATCATAAGCATCGGTATCAACAAAATAAGTTTCGCAGATATTATTATCCCGATAAACTTTGAGGATAACTTTTAAGTTGGCTTGTACGCCGTGGAATATTTCAAAATCAATTTTTCCCCAACGGATATAGAACTTGTCTTTAAAATCATTTATACGTTCAAAATAGCCACCCAAAGTGCCTTGAACGGGTTTGGCATAATGTTCTGCAAGCTGCATGGTTTACCTCTTTTACTTTGGCTCAAACGCCATTACATAACCAACATGATCAGAAACGCGGCCATAATCGCGTTCTGTAAAAATCACTTGTGCTGAAACAATTTTCAAATGACTGTCTTTACTGATAAAAACATAATCAATTCGGTAATCATCAGTCAAAAGATTCTGCCAATAGTTATCGTTTACCCGGAATATTTTTTCAAACAACCCCTGTGCATTGGCAGCAAGGTATTGATCTTCATATTCATGGGTATTGACGACTTCCTGATAACCTTCGGAACCAGCAGTGATATTAAAATCACCGCATAATAATGTCGCTTTGGTATATTTGGTTTTTTTTGCGGCAGCCCATTGTCTCAGTTTCTCAAATTGCTGTTTAAAGCCATCTTCCCACCAACTTAAATGAACTGAGAAAACATTGATAGGGCCAATATAAGGAACCCGGATTTGTGCAGCTACCACCTTTCTGGAATGAATATTATAAATATCGTCAGATTCTGAAACATATCGAGCTTCTTTTTTTGACATGGGATAACGGCTTAAAATTGCCACACCTTCACGGTATTTATCAAAGCCAAGATGCGACCAGTCGGCATAGAGATGAAATGGCTTTGGTAAACGGTCATTAATAATTTTTGCAGAATTGGAATTCCAGTCGCCTTCGCCGTTATTCCAGTTCTCAGCCACTTCCTGGAAACAGACAATATCAACCTGTTGCTTATCGATAGCCTGAGCAATGATGGAAAATTTAGCATCTTGCTGCTCTTCCTGGTAACAGTGCAAATTAAGAATCATCAGCTTTAGAGGTTTTCGCTGAGTGTGATAATTAAGGCCATCATTGGTATCCCAGAAAACATTACCATTGGCCTCGCAACTAAAATAGTACTGAACACGGAAAGCATGTGCTGCCTTGATCTGACCATACCAAATCTGGGTGCCATACTGGTTAGGGTTTCTGGCATTACTTCGATGCTTCTTGTTCCAGTAATCACAGCGAAAATGACAGGCGCTCTTATGACTATGTTGCCAGTTATCTGTCGTCCAGTGGACAAAAACTTTTTCTGAAGCCAGAGATTTGTCAATTGCGACCACAACAGGGATATGGCTTTGCCCTTCTTTAAGTGATGGTGAGTAGTCAATATGTAGAACGGGTTGTTGTGCAAGGATACGAACACCCGAATCGGCTTCAGACGTATAATTTAAACCGTTATTGTTATCCCAGTATTGTGCGCCAGAAACCTGATAACGCACTGCAAATTGAATATTGCCGGGTAATGATTGCTTCGAAGAAAGAGACAAATCGGCATAAGCAATCCAAAACTCTCTGTCTTGATTTTGACTGCTATGAAACTTTGCCGATAAGGTTTTCCATTCGCCATTTTCCCCTGCCCAGAGGACATCAACAGTTTTATCAAAGCCAATATTTTTCAGCGCGATGAAGAACTGTAATTGTTGCTTTACGGTTCCTTTTTTTCGGCTGATGATGTTTTTTACATAGAGCAGTTGAATGTTGCTCATGCCATTGCGCCATTAATACCGATTATTTGACCGGAAATATAGGCGGCATCCTCTGAACATAAGAATGCAGTTAAAGCGGCGACTTCTTCCGGTGTACCTGCTCGTTTCATCGGGACTAGATTTTTAATGGTCTGTTTATCGAAACTTGCTTCTGTCATGTTGCTTTGAATGATCCCTGGTGCGATGGCATTGACAGTTATTCCACGGGAAGCCAGTTCTTGGGCTAATGATTTGGTTGCGCCGTGCAATGCAGATTTTGCCGCAGCATAATTACATTGACCACGATTACCCATGACTCCAGCTATTGAAGACATATTGATAATTCTTCCCCAGCGGGTAGATATCATCGGCATTAATAAAGGTTGGGTGACATTGTAAAAACCGTTTAATGAAACATTGATGACTTTCTGCCAATCTTGATAAGTCATGCCTGCCAATGGAGCATCGTGATGAATGCCGGCATTGTTGATGATAACTTGGATGGGTTCGGTTTGAGTTAATTCTGTTAATTTATGGTTGGTTTCTTCATGATTCGCGACATCAAAGCAAATGGTTTCAGCTGAATATCCTTGATTTTTTATTTTGTCAGCAATACTTAATGCTTTTTCTGGGCGGTGATGGGTATGGATAATGACATGCAAACCGTCAAGGGCCAGGCGCATACAAATTGCTTCACCAATGTCACCTGTGCCGCCGGTTACCAGTGCTTTTTTCATTGGTTATTTTACGTTAATGTGTTTTAGATAGGCTAAAATCGCCGACGCATTTTCTCTATCGAGTTGTTTTTTAAATGAGGGCATTTTGGTGTCTTTAATGAATGACGGCGCATCAAGAATAAATTCAAGCAGATATTGTTTGCGTGATTCAGATACCTGAATTTCTGGACCAATTTTGCCGCCGACTTTGTTTACCGTGTGGCATCGAATGCAATATTGACTAAAAAGTTTAAAACCCTGCTGAACAGATTTTTGCTTGGATTGCGGCATGGCTGCGGCAAAAAAATCTGCTGCAGGTTCAACACTGATGCTGGTTAGCTGAAAAGGCCAGGGGAACAGCCATTTATCAAGTTCAGGATTTGACCAGACTAGATAAAAAGGCTCCGGCGTGGTGATTTCAGAGCCAAATTTGAAAGGCAACCATTTTTTATTGGCAGACGCTGCAATATCTTTGAAAGCAATATAGCCGTTTTCAGATACGGCATCAGAATAACTCATGAATGATTGATAACCATCTTCAGCGGTAAAAATTATCTGTAATTCATCGGGTTTGATATGTTTTGGCAGTTTCAATTTTGCCAACAATTCATCCAGAGGGTAAGCAAGATATTTTTTTGTGGTTTTATAGACAGGATCTTTAGCAATGGTAACTTGAACAGCTACAGGTAATTCAGAGTTCGGAATTTCCAATAATCTGATTTCCGGCCATTGAGCAGAAAATACCGGTAATGAACTGGTTAATAATAGAATAACAGAACAGAATTTGATGAGATTAGGCATGTCAGGGATTCAGGGGTTATTGTTTTCGGACATTTTAGCATTTTTCATTGATGACTGAATGATTCAAAAGGGCATCAACTTAGCCAATGTAGTACCGAATGACCCCATCAACATCGGCGCAATCATGGCAATTAATTGTGGCAATTGTGAAAATGGCGACATTAACATGTGGTTATCAGCCAACCATTTTTCGGGGTTAAGTTTGGCCTGTTCATCATTGCCTTGAAGAATAATTTTTTTCGCTTTTGCAGTCAGAGAAAAGGCAGCAGGGAAATACAACGCAGCCATGGTTAATGTGTACATGAGTCCCCAATATTGGCTAACAGCTAAAGTAATCGCCTGAATTTGATGGCGTAAGGTTTCCTCGGTCAATAAACTCAATGGCCAATTGAACCACAGTTGCATATGTACAATGCCAATAACCATAACTGCAGAGCCACCTGTCAAAAGGTTTTTGATTTGTTTTGATTGGTGGATTAATTGGCTAAGCGTAAATTTAGAAAGTGAATTTTGTTGACTCATGATGCAACAGCCAGCCATGATTCCCAATGGAACAACAATGATGGCTAGCAGATTGATAATGGATAAAGTAATGGTAATAAGGTCCAATTGATATTCTGAATAAAGACCGGAAGCTGTTAGTGTGTCAAAAGTAAAGTGGAAAATAGAAACAATTGGACTTGTTGATGGCTCTATCAAGAGCAAATATAAAATTTCGAAAATGGAAAAAATCAACACTAATGTGATAAATAACCAAAATGTAGATTTAGCTAATTTATTGCGGAAGTTATTGATAATGAAGGTCATAAAAATGGTGACGACAAAAAAGTATAGAATGACGCTGGAAAGCCACTGAAGTCTGGCTTTAATTTCCAGTAAGCTAACACTGGATAAATTTTGTGGCAGTTGGTGGATTAAACTTTGATTAAGTTCCGGGAATTTAAAGGCAAAAAATTCAAACAGGACTTTTCCCGATATTAAAATCGCAAAAGGAGCGATAATAAACCGAAAACCGTGGATAACTTCAGATGAAACTATTTGATGAAGTTTCATGTGTGTTACCTGTTTCAAGGGCAATTATTGAGATGTAGTCAAGTCATGTTGTTATCCTGAATTTTGTTGTAACTGTTGTTTAGCCAGGTTTACGATTTCAGCGTCTTTTTCTGTTTCTATAATGCGCTCCAAAGTTGAAGCGCTATGGTTGTCAAGCATTGTGATTGCTTGTTTCCTGACGGAGTCATAGTAAGCTCGAAGCGCTGCGAGTTCTCGTAAATAGGTGTTGGCAGATTGTAGTTGTTTCAGCATTAGCTTCTCTGGATCTTCAGTAAAAAGATCCCGGAGCAAGTTGCCGTGCAGTTTTTGTTCACGCCGTAAGTCTCGAGGGTCGAGTTTAATGGGTTCTGTAGGGTCGTTACAGCAGGTACTCATAATTACCTCCAAAATTAATTATTCCTACCTTCAGTTTACTCTTTATGATTCTTATTTTTCCAGAGTTTGAAAGCTTTTATTTTGATTAATGAATTAAATTATGGTTCCATAGCCATTAATTAAAAACTTTAAATGCCTGGTTTTTTAAAGGTGGATCTTATAAGGGGCTGGGCGAACGAGTTTAAAGGCTAGGATTAATTCCTGATTTCCTTACGCTTCAACAAGCGATTTAGATCATTATTATTTTATACATGAGCCAAATGTAATGACGAATGATACAGTCTTATATTCCAAAAAAGGACATCTTTTTGTTTTGTTGAATATCAGTGAACCTGGAGAAGAGAACGGTATTCCATCAAATCAATACCTTATTATTAATAATGGTAAGGGGATTTTGTTAGATCCTGGAGGATTCGGGGTGATGCCGCAGGTTTTGCACCACCTAATGAAATATATTGCACCTGAGGATGTTGAGGGTATCGTTTTATCCCACCAGGACCCGGATATTGTAGGTGGATTGAGTAGCTGGATGGAGATGACTGAAGCGAAAATCTATGTCTCAAAAATCTGGTTACGTTTTTTACCTCACTACGGCATTAAAAATATGCAACGTTTTGTTGGTATCGATGATCAGGGAAGTGATTTAGTATTAGAAGATGTTGTTTTAAAATTGCTTCCTGCTCATTTTCTTCATTCCCCTGGGCAACTTAATGTTTACGATCCATTATCAAAAATTCTTTTTACAGGTGATATTGGCGCCGCCGAATATCAGGATGCCGATTTTAGCGATATTTTTGTCAAGGATTTTCCCCAACACCGATCACGAATTGAATATTTTCATCGACGATATATGTCATCAAATCGAGCTATAAAGTACTGGCTAAAGATCATTAGTGGTTTTGATATTGACATTATTGCGCCTCAACATGGCTATTTATACAAAGGTGAAGCGCAATCAGGATTGTTGAGTTGGCTGGATACCCTGGAATGTGGTTCAGATCTCTTGGATATCAAATAGCGGTACATTGTCCAGAAAATGAAATATCAATCAAATATTGACCAGTTTCATACCTATTTGAATACCGTTTTGTCTGAATTATTGGAAAGTCAGATTAGAACGCGTTCGTTTTTCACTGAATTGTTGGAATATGAAGGAAATGCGCTTGCCGACAATTCAAAAAAACTGTCGGGAGAACTGCAACGTGAGTGGCTGGCGCTATCTCACTCAAATGCTCAATTAGTGAAACTGGGAACCAGCAGTTGGGGGCGCAGTATTGAACAGATTAAAACCCTGCTGGCTGAATGTGACCAGCTGATCAGACAGTTACATAGAGCTATGATAGACAGGGAATTATATGAACAGCAAGGGGTGGTTCTTCAAGGTATTATTTTGTCCCATGAAAAGATTGAGAATTGGGAGGAATTTGTACAATCGATACTGAAACAATTTCACAATATATTTGAGTTTAATTTTTTTAGTATTGCTTTTGAAACTCAAAATGGCATTGATTTATACCTCTATTATATGGGTGATTTTCCCGAGGAAGTGACGTCTCGCGCCAGAAAGGAACTGACTGAACATATGTCTTCACATTTAAGCCAGGCAAATGAGCTAACCATTAGAGAGTACCAAGTGCTTGATATAGAATTGGATCATATTGATTTCAGTCAGATGAATTCGGTGACGGTAGATGTAGATGGTGGCCAGCAAAAGCTGGGTGGTTTATTGGAAATGGGATATTTTTCGAGTAATCCATTAGGAATTGATGAAAAATCCATCATCAAGTCAATCCTGTCAGTCATGGTTATGGTCATTGGTTCTAGTCGAACACTCAAGAAAACATTAACAGAACTTGAATATCATGCCAGTCAGGAGCCACTGACAGGGCTATATAATCGTCGTTTCTTTAATGAGGCTCTGGAACAGGAAATTGAGCGGTCAAAACGTTATGATCATAATTTTTGTTTATTGATGCTGGATCTGGATAATTTCAAAGGTATTAACGATTCTTATGGTCATGTTTGCGGTGATACTGTATTAAAAGGTATTGCCAATATATTAAAGAACCAAACCAGAAGAGGAGATATTATTACCCGGTTGGGTGGAGATGAATTTAGCATTCTTTTGCCTGAAACGGATGTTAAAGGGGCGCGCCATGTAGCTGAGGAAATTAAAATGGCGATTGAAAAAGCCAATTTTTCTGATCAGCACAAATTTCATGTGACCACCTCAATTGGTCTGGTATCTTACCCAATCCATACCACCATGATGTCAGCATTATTGTCCCATGTTGATGAGGCTCTTTACCAAGCCAAAGCAGCAGGCCGGAACATGGTTTTCGAATTCAATGAAAATATGGGAGAAGCAAAAAAAGCCAGACGGCTTTTTAATCTTTCGCAAGATTTGTCTTGTGCAATAAAAAAACAACGAATTATTCCCTATTTCCAGCCCATTGTCACAACTTCAGGACAATCAATTTTTGCCTATGAGGCACTGGCGAGGCTGGTCAATGAAGATGGTTCAGTGACTTCTGCTGGGAAATTTATTGATGCTGCCGAGCAAGTTGGTAATAGCAGTGATTTTGATAAATATATGATTCAAATGATTACTGACAAATTGCTTGTTGATCATCATGGTTTAGAGCAATTTCCGCTGGTATTTATCAATTTGTCGCCGGTATCCGTGCAAAAACGTGGCATACTCCAATATGCTGCCAGCGTTTGTAATGACAAACAAATACCACCAGAGCGAATTGTTTTTGAAATTACCGAACGTGACGTGGTTAGTGATATGAGCGCCATGAAAAACTTTTTGTCCGAACTTCGGAATCAAGGATTCGGGTTTGCTCTGGATGATTTTGGCAGCGGTTATAATTCATTTTATTATTTGCGAGAATTATATTTTGAATATGTCAAAATCGATGGTGAATTTGTTAGAAATATGCTCAATAACAAGGTCGATCTTGCCTTGATTGAAGCCTTATACAGTTTATGTGATAAATTGAAAATGAAAACTATTGCTGAATACATTGAAAGCGATCAAATTTTAACCCGAGTAAAAGAAGTCGGAATCGATTATTGTCAAGGTTACTTTATTGGAGTACCCAATGCTGAAATAA
>CAZGYJ010000117.1:0-9265 GCA_964530345.1 uncultured Methylomonas sp. | reverse complement strand
TGTGTCATGGATGACACAATCAAGCCTACACGGATGTATTTACGGCGTCTTCTGGAATAAGTTACTGATATTGAAACTATAAATACGCTGAGTAGTTCCGAAAACTATTGATTTTCCAACTCCAAAGCTTGTATCAACTGTTTTGCAGGCATATACCCAGGATAAACTGTCCCTTTTTCTGTAACAATCATAGGTGTACCCCGAGCTCCAAGTTCATGCGCCAATTTCATATGTCTATCCACCGGATTTTTGCAAGTTTTTGGTTCAGGATCCTTCCCTTTTTTTGCTTCGGTTAAAGCTGCTTTTCGATCTTTTGCACACCAGACAGAAACTGCTTTAGTATAGGAACTTGAACCCTTTCCAGCTCTTGGAAAAAATAGATACTGAATAGTAATACCTTGATCAAGATATTGATCAATTTCAGAATGTAATTTCCGGCAATAACCACAATCAATATCAGTAAAAACGGAAACTGTGTATTTACTTTTCTCTGGCTGGAAGATAATCATTTGATCTTTGCCTATTTTTTCAATGGATTTTGCTCTAAGGCCGGCAAGCTTTTCCTCAGTTAAATCCTTTCGGGCAATTACGTCAATCAGTTTACCCTGTAGCAAATATTTCCCGTCTGCCGAGGCATAAAAAATATTTGACCCCGCAATTACTTCATAAAGTCCAGGAATTGGGCTGATTTGCACTGAATCAACCTTCAATCCAGGCATGGAATTACTCAACATTTGTTTAATGTCATCTTCGCTTGCCGACACATAACTAATTGAAAAAACCAAACCAAAGAAAAATAATAGTATTCTATTTTTAAAATTCATAATTATGTAAAAGTGCAATTAATAGTTGATAAGTCGTTTAGAGACTTGCAGAGAGTAATTGGTTCAATACCTGAAAATCAAAAGCTATTGGAATAAACGCTCAATATCTAGCATAATTGCCAGCCCCATTAACAGCAACAACAGAGCCATACCAATTTGCTGAAAAAACATTTGGACACGTTCTGAAACCGGACTTCCCTTGATAGCCTCAACAATATAGAACATCAAATGTCCACCATCCAACACTGGTACAGGAAGTAAGTTAATAACACCAAGACTGACGCTAACCAAAGCCAAAAACTTAAGAAAAGGGGTTAATCCCATTTCAGCAGATTGTCCAGCATATTGGGCGATACTGATGGGGCCACTTAGGTTTTCAACTGAAGCTTTGCCAATCAGCATTTTGCCTAGCATTTTCAACGTAGCAGATGAAAATTCATAGGTTTTCTTCACCGCAGCAGCAAGTGCGGGTAATGGTGGCAGTGAATATTCAACTACCATCGATTCCCTTAAATTTTCAGGAATTTTTACTCCAGCGCCAATTTTTCCGACCCGGCCATCTTCAGTTTCAATAATTTCCGGGGTAATCGTCAAATGTAATCGAACACCATCACGTTCAATTTCAAGGTCTATTGCTTTTCCTGGATGACCACGCACATACTCAACCCATTGCATCCACTCAGTTAGTGGAACGTTATCAGCACTAATTAATAGATCGCCTGGTTTTAATCCTGCACGAGCGGCCGCGCCATCAGGCAAGACCTTGTCAATCACCGGCTTTATCTTTGGCGACCAAGGAGTAAGACCAAGTTTTTTATAGAGAATTTTAGGGTCCTGGCTGGCCGACTCAGGAATTTTTAATGTTCGTATTTGCTGTTCACCGTCTGGAGTTTCAACTTGAATGGCAATTTCTTGCTCAGAATCAATCGCCGAAGTAACAATCGCCGTGATTGCTTCGGTCCAGGTTGGTGTTTTTGAGTCATTTACGGCCAGAATTTCCTCCCCTTCTCTAAATCCAGCTTGGGCAGCAATTGTATCTGGTTCAATTGAACCTAAAACCGGTCTAATTCCAGTTTCTCCTAGTATAAATACACACCAATATAATAAAACAGCAAGAAACAGATTAAAAAGAGGCCCTGCTAATACAATCGCAAAACGAGCCCAGAGTGGCTGTCGGTTAAACGCATAAGGTAAATCTTTTTTTTCAACAGGCCCTTCGCGCTCGTCAACCATCTTGACATAACCGCCTAAAGGTATTGCAGAGAGCGCATATTCAGTTGAATCCGAATCTTTTTGATGAGACCAGACAATTGGTCCAAAACCTACTGAAAAACGCAACACTTTCACCCCAACTTTTCGGGCAACCCAAAAGTGTCCAAATTCATGGAAGGCGACCAGGATGCCAATGGCCAGGATAAAATAGAATAATGTTTGCATTTTTCGTTAATGCCTTATGTGCCGCACAATTTCTCGTGAATATTTTCTTGCAGTTTCATTTGTCTGTAAAACTATTTCCAGCGTATCAGCTTTTTCCGGAGAAAATTTCTCCATACATTGCTCAATCACGACCGGAATATCTGTAAAACGAATTTGCTCTTCCAAAAATGCTTCAACCGCAATTTCATTTGCAGCATTAAGCACTGTTGGCATCATTCCGCCAGCATCAACCGCCCTGTTTGCAAGAGCAAGACACGGAAATCTTTGCAAGTCCGGAGCTTCAAAATCTAAATGCCTAACTGCAAAAATATCGAGCGGCTCTGCTCCTGAATCGAATCGTTCTGGCCAAGCCATTGCATGTGCTATCGGAATCCGCATGTCTGGATTTCCCATTTGAGCCAAAATAGTTCCATCGACATAATCAACCATGGAATGGATCACGCTTTGCGGATGAATAACAACCTGAATTTTTTTCGATGGGACTGAAAATAATAAACATGCCTCAATAAGCTCCAGGCCCTTGTTCATCATGGTCGCCGAATCCACAGATATTTTTTTGCCCATATCCCAATTGGGGTGGGCAACCGCTTGTTCGGGAGTCACTTTATCCAGTTGATCTAGTGGAGTTTCTCTAAATGGTCCACCAGAAGCCGTCAACAAAATTCGCCGAACTTCTTTTGCCTGACTTGCTGTTTCGTATCCGGCTGGCATGCATTGAAAAATCGCATTATGTTCACTATCTATCGGCAATAATTTTGCACCAGATTTTTTTACAGCATGCAGTAAAATATCACCCGACATAACCAAAGCTTCTTTATTTGCCAACAATACAGTTTTCCCTGCTTTTGCCGCTGCAAGAGTTGGCAGCAATCCAGCAGCACCGACGATTGCTGCCATTACTGAATCGACCTGATCGAGCGTTGCAGCTTCTTCTAGAGCTTCAGAGCCAGTTAAAACAGTAATACCTGAAATATTAGATGAGGTTATTTTTTGTTTAAAAAGCCTTCCTTTTTCTTCATCTGCAACAACCGCATACTGAGGTTTATATTGCAGGCATTGTTGAAAAAGTGCATCAATATTTCCATTGGCCGTCAATGCAACGATTTTATAGTGGTCTTGATGCCGGGAAATAACATCCAGCGTACTGACTCCTATCGAACCCGTTGCACCCAGAATACAAAGACCTTTCACTAAGTCATTCTCCCTATTAAAAATACTCCCGCATAAAACACAGGGGCTCCGGCAATGACACTATCGATCCGGTCTAGCAAACCTCCATGCCCAGGTAATAGACTACTACTGTCCTTCACTCCTTTTAACCTTTTGGCATAGCTGAAGAACAAATCACCATAAATTGAAACTAAAACAGTCAAGACAGATAATAATGCAAAATCTGAAATGATGATTGCAGGAAAACCATAAATCAAACCAAGTATGACAGCGCAAACTATTGCGGATGCCAAGGCCGCATACATTCCTTCGATCGTTTTCCCTGGGCTGATATCAGGTGCGAGTTTTGTCATTCCATATTTTTTACCGCCAAAATAAGCAGCGATATCAGCAGCCCATATCAGTAAAAAAAAGTAGATAACCATTTCAGCGCCATATAGTCTTCTGAGGCGCTCAAGAAACATCCAGGCAGCTAATAAAACAAACCACCCCAAAAATACTTTATAACCCGTTTTAATCTTTAAAGCCAATAAATCTTTTGGTTTGTTTCTTATCAAAATCATGATTATGAACCAAAACAAAACTGGAGCTATAACAGTCCATTCAATCGCCCCCGAAAAGTTTCGAATCTCCGGCATCTTGAACAATTGAGCAACAATTTCCAAAATGACAGTCCAAGAAAATACACCAAATATTGAAACACCTAAAAACAATAAAAATATAATTTTTTGATAAACTTTTTTGATATCAATTAAGCTAACCCATTCCCAGCCAGCAACTAAGATCACCAATCCCCACACAACTGCAAATTGAGGAGTGGACAAAAAATAAATCGCCAATAAAATTAATGGCGCAAGTATCGAAGCAGTAATAATTCGTTGCAATAACATTGTTCTAGCTCTTATTTTAAATTTTGTAGTTTATTGTTAATTTGTTCACCGGTATGACCGAAGCGTCTTTGTCGAGTTGAGAAGTCTTCAATTGCCTTTTTCATGCTTTCTTTGTCAAAATCCGGCCAAAGTTCCGGAGTAAAATAGAGTTCGGTGTATGCTAAATGCCATAGCAAAAAATTACTGATTCTTTTTTCCCCCCCAGTCCTGATAAATAAATCAGGTTCAGGCAAGTCAGCAATTGACAAACGTTTTCTAATTGCTTCCTCATTAATATCAGAAATTTGTAATTGCCCCAGCATAACTGATTCAGCAATGCTTTTCGTGGCTTCTTTGATATCCCAGCGCCCGCCATAATTAACCGCAATAACTAAATTAAGGCCATCATTATTACGAGTTTGATTTTCACCCTGATTTATTTTATTTTGCAGTTTTTCAGAAAAGGCACTTCTGTCCCCGATAAAATGAATCCGAATATTATTTCTATCCAATCTATCAATTTCGGTTTGCAAGGTTGAAAAGAAAAGATTCATTAACAGCGAAACTTCTTCCTTGGGTCTTCGCCAATTTTCACTGCTAAAAGCAAAAAGTGTCAGCACCTCAATCTCTTCACTGGCACAAAATTCAACGATTTTTCTGACAGTTTTTACTCCCGCCCGATGCCCCATTGCTCTAGGGAGAAGCCTTTTCTGTGCCCAACGTCCATTACCATCCATAATAATTGCAATGTGTCGGGGTTTTTTGGAATTAAGAAGCTCAACTTCTTCTGTTCGCATTATCAACCAAACCTTTTTAAATTGACAGTAAGTCCGCTTCTTTTTCTTCTAAAAGTTTTTCAATTTCTTTTATGAATTTATCGGTCAGCTTTTGAATTTTTTCTTCGCCTGCATGGGCTTCATCTTCAGAAAGTAATTTTTCTTTCAGCGCCTCTTTAATTTCCGAATTTGCATCCCGGCGGATGTTTCGTATTGAGATTCTGCCATTTTCAGCTTCTTGTCGAACTATTTTTACCAAATCACGCCGACGCTCTTCGGTTAATGGGGGCAAGGGTATGCGAATTACAGTACCTGACGTTGCAGGATTTAATCCTAAATCCGAACTCATGATCGCTTTTTCGATTGCCTGAACCATACTTTTTTCGTAAGGCGTAACTTTTAATGTCCGTGAATCATCGACCGCAACATTAGCAACCTGGGATAACGGCGTATCTGAACCATAATAGGAAACAACAATCTGATCCAACAAGCTTGGATGGGCACGTCCGGTTCTTATTTTTTTAAATTCGCCTTTTAATGCTTCAACACTTTTGGCCATTCGTGTTGCGGCTTCTTGCTCAATATCATTGATCATCAAACATTTCCTCTTTCTATCAGTGAGCCGATTTGTTCACCTTTTATTAATCTCATTACAGATCCAGACTCAAAAATATTCATTACCCGAATCGGCAGGTTATTATCACGACATAATACCAATGCTGTCGTATCCATAACATTTAAACGTTGATCCAAGGCCTCATCATAAGTCAAATGAGAGTAAAAAATGGCGTCTTTATTTTTAACTGGATCAGCTGAATAGACTCCTTTAACCTTGGTTGCTTTAATCATTACTTCGGCATTGATTTCGATTGCTCTTAGACTTGCAGCAGAATCAGTAGTAAAAAAAGGATTCCCTGTTCCCGCTGCAAAAATAACCACTCTTTGTTTCTCTAAATGTCTGACAGCCCTGCGCCGAATGTAATCTTCACAAACCTGGTTAATTTTCAAGGCTGACATAACTCGAACCTGTTGCCCTAAAAACTCAAGAGAATCTTGCATCGCTAAGGCATTAATCACTGTTGCTAACATACCCATTTGGTCACTGGTTACTCGATCAAGTCCTTCAGACGCTTTTTCCGCGCCTCTTAATATATTGCCTCCTCCAATAACCAAACCAACTTCCACTCCTGCATCGCAAAGATCCTTAACTTCTGTTGCCAAACGTTTAACAATATCAGGATCAATATTACCGCCCGTTTCGCTCATGAGCGCCTCACCACTCAATTTAAGCAAGATTCTTCGGTACCTCAGTTCAGTCATTTTTCAGTCCAATTCGAATATCGTTAGAAAATATCAACCTCTCACCTGAGCCATTACTTCTTCAGCAAAGTTCTCTTCTTTTTTCTCAATCCCTTCACCGACCTCGAACCTGGACACTCTGTTTATCGTAGCGCCTTTCCCTTCGACAAGCTTGCCAACAGAAATTTTATCTTCTTTAATAAAGGGTTGGCCTAACAACGTTATTTCTGCCAAAAATTTCTTGATTCGACCACTGATCATTTTTTCAATGATCTCAGCTGGTTTACCACTTTCTTCGGCCTGCGCAACAAAAATATCTTTTTCCTTCTGGATCAAATCAGAAGGAACCTGATCTTCGGAAACATAAAGTGGCTTGCTTGCCGCCACATGCATGGCAACATCTTTTGCCAACTCGGGATCAGCTTTGCTTAAGTCAACGATAACGCCAATACTTCCACCATGAGAATAGCAACCAACCCCACCTTCAGAGACAAATTTTTCAAAACGTCTGACTGTAATATTTTCACCCAGTTTTGCAATTAAACTCCGTCGTATTTCTTCTACAGTACTACCGTCAGAAAGTTTCATGCCCTGTAATTGCTCCATATTTTGAATGTCATTAGCCAGTAACGCTTCCGTAACAGAATCAACAAATGCTGAAAAATCATCACCTTTTGAAACAAAATCTGTTTCGCAGTTAATATCAACCATTGCTGCTATTTTGCCATCAGCATCTACTTTAACACCCACTCGACCTTCCGCAGCAGTACGATCTGACTTCTTATCTGCTTTAGCCAAACCAGACTTACGCATCTGCTCAATTGCAGCTTCCATATCGCCATTCGCATCAACCAAAGCTTTTTTACACTCCATCATTCCAGAACCTGTTCTCTCTCTAAGTTCTTTTACCATAGAAGCTGTAATACTCATTATCATTTACCTTAATTTAATCAAAATTCTGTAAAAACGCCCCCATATAGGAGGCGTCTGGCTGTGTCTTTATTCTTTATTGAATATTATCAAAAAAAATTGACTTTATTCTGCAGATTCTTCAGAAGCAACTTTTGTATCTTCTTCAATTTCTACTGTAGCTGCATCCTCTTCAACAAAGTCATCCTTATTTGCACTCATATCCAAACTTGCAGCTTTTGCTTCAAGAATTGCTGCGGATACCCCTTGGCAATATAATTTTACGGCCCGAATAGAATCGTCATTGCCAGGAATAATATAATCAATATCATTTGGCGAATTATTGGAATCTACTATACCTACTACTGGAATACCTAATTTTTTAGCTTCCTTAACTGCATTTTTTTCATATCCGACATCCAAAACAAAAAGCGCATCGGGCGGCCCCTTCATATCTTTGATACCACCTAGACTACGTTCTAGTTTTTCAAGTTCTCTTTCCATGCCCAATGCTTCTTTCTTGCTGAATCTCTGGTACATACTGCCATCAGCCTTAACTGCCTCAAGCTCTTTCAATCGATTGATCGACTTCTTGATGGTTTTGAAATTTGTTAGCATGCCACCTAACCAGCGGTGATTTACATAAGGCATACTACAACGCTTGGCTTCTTCAGCAACAGCTTTTCGTGCTGCTTTTTTGGTCCCGACAAAAAGCACAGTGCCTTTGTTCATGGACATTTGACCAAGATAATTCATCGCCTCATTAAATAAAGGCAATGTTTTTTCTAGATTTATAATATGTATTTTGTTACGAGCGCCAAATATATATGGGGCCATTTTGGGATTCCAATAACGAGTTTGATGTCCAAAGTGGACCCCCGCTTCAAGCATTTCCCGCATTGTTACTGCAGCCATCAGTTTTTCTCCTAAAGTTCGCGAAACTTTCTTTAAAAAAATCATTCCGCTTGGGTTACGCCTCCACCTACCCCGCCTGGAAACCACCTAAGATGATTTTAGATAGCACCCTACCAAGCGTGACGACAAGTGTGAGTATTAGTACAAAAATGAACTTATCTTTATAACATAAATTAGAAAATTTGACAAAAATGAGTCTTCTCCAATACTAAATGACATATTTTTCTTTAACCGTCATATTCAAAACAATTGTGGAAAAATAGGCAAAAAATTATTTCCCTACCCAAAAAAAAGGCCTCAACAAATGAGGCCTTAAAACAGGAAAAAACACACTATGAATATCGACACAATTGAATGTATCAAGTGCTATTCTAACCATATAAAATTCACAAGAAAATTGTACTAAGGTGCCATTACCGACCAAAATGATTGTCAAACCCAGGGCTTATAAAATAATAAAGTGACCGTTGCACCTTAAAAACATCACAACGATGATAGACACAACCGACATTATCAGAACCAATTTTTCTGTTATTGACATTTTCTGCTTATTTTTGAACTGATGCCCCACACCATAATATTTCTTAGTGTAAAGGTCTCAATATCAACAAAGCCGCAATCGATTACTAACAAACACATGTTAATTCGGTACTGATTCTTTTATGATTACACCTCTTTATCACAAGCCATTGTCAAATTATGAATCACCATAAAAAAACACTACCTTTTTTATTGCTTTTTACTGTTGTTAGCATTGGCCATGCTGAAAAAATCAAACCAGCAGGAAAAATGCTGGTTTGCGCTTTACAGGAAAACCGCGCTGCATTTGCAACTGACTATTATGGCAACGTCGTTTTTTGCGCCCAGGATACTTGCCGAATTATTATGCAACGACCTGGGAATGCAGTTCCTGAACAAATAGCCTGCATGATTAACAACAATGTCGCCTATGTCGTATACAGTAACCATAAACTGTACCGATGCATGTCTGATACTTATAAACTTCTAAAAAACAATAAAAACGGCTGCGCCATTCAAGTAATGGAATAAATTTTCAATTTAGTTA
>CAZGYJ010000116.1:0-9466 GCA_964530345.1 uncultured Methylomonas sp. | reverse complement strand
TTCAGCGTTTTCCGAGCGATCTCCTTCAGCAGCAGCTTCTGACAAAGCTTTGGTTACATGCTTTCGTCGTTCCCATAAAGCTTGCTGCTCATTTTGAAGCAGTTTAAAACCTTCTGCAGTTATGTAAGGCGAAGATTTTGGTGAAGGGGGGCGCCAACGTCCCATTCTAAAACATCTGAAGATTTAGGTTAATTTCCCTGCAATAAAATTGATTATTCATCAATCCATTCTTCAAGCGCAGCAATAATGCTTTTCGCCTGATCTTTGCTGGAAATATTAAATTTTGATTTTTGTTGATATTCGCCATTTCTTTTTTGGTAACGACGAATGGTATATTTATCCGGGCCATACTCTTCCTTGCTCCGATTCCAGTCCTGATAACGATAGATCACAGTTGCCCATGCACCTTTGGTAAGAACTTTTTTATCCAATTCTTTTACCGTTTCAATGCCGCCATCTTCATAAGAAACAGTTAATTCATCTACAGTTTCAGCCATAATTTCTCCGGATATTAATATTTCAAGATTTTAAAACCGTTAAATATACAACAATAAGAAACTTTTGCACGAACTTAAATCATCCGAACTTGAGGAAATGCTTTAAAAAGGGGAAGTCGATTCAAGCAAGTGCAGAATCAGTGAGTAAAAAACTCTCCAAACCCACGGCTGCCATCTGCGACTGGAATGGTGGCAATAACTTTTAACTCCTTGCCATCAATAACTGAAACTGTGCCATCAAACCAGTTGGCAACATAGACTTGCCGATCATCAGGATGTGTTGCAATACCTTCCGGCTTCTCACCCACTTCAATTACAGCAATTTCTTTTAAACTCAGAGTATCAATGACTGAAACCGTGCCATCATCCTGATTGGTTACGAATAATCGAGTATCATTTTGCGCCAGTGAAACTGCGTAGGGTCGACTTTTTACAGGAACAGCAACTGTCTGTGGATGTCGTAAATCGCTAATATCAACAACGCTAACATCATCACTTTCGACATTGGCGGTATAAAGTTTTGTACCCGCAGAGTTAACTGTAATACCAAACGGATGGGTTCCTACATCTATGGTTCTACGAGTTTTCAAATTATCCAGATTAATCAATGAAACTGAATCACTGACTCGGTTAGCCACATACAGCCATTGGTTATCATGGCTGACCACCATCCCTGAAGGTGACTTTCCAACCACAATAGTCTTTATTAATTGCAAATTTTCTGTGTCAAACATGGCGACCTGATTCTCATACCAATCGGCAACAAAAACCCGTTCCCCAGTTCTATCAACTGCAATTCCCAATGCGCCATTACTGGTTTTCACAGTCGTCAACGGGACTAGTTTTTTAGAATCCAGCACTGCAAACCCAGCTCCATGAGGTGTACTGATATAAACCTGATGTTTGAAATTATTGACGGCCACCCCGACCGGCTTACCTTCAACAGGTATGTTTTTCAAAAGTTTCTGAGTTGAGGTATCAATAACCGAAACATTATTATCAAGCTGATTGGTGATAAAGGCTAAAGGTTCGGCTAATAAATCAACCTGAAAAAAAATCGCTGCGGCCAAAACCACAGCGACTTTTTTCATTCTCAAAACAATTAAAAGAGTCACTTATCTTTTTATTTTGACTTTAACATCAGACTCGCTGGCGCCGGCGTCAAATTTTTTGGCTAAACTAACCAAACCGTGGGACAAAACTGTTTTCACAGCTTGATCTGCAGCGTCTTCATCCATTTCAGGCGGAGGGTTATTGTTTAAATAAGCGCGGTAATAGGTAGCAACCCATGTAACTTCAGATTTATCGCCCTTATCTTTTACGGTAATTGTTGCCTGATAGTTATTGACGGGTAAGACAGGTACATCTTCACTCTGTCCTGAGTGCTGAATGGTCTTTGCCGTACTCATATCCGTAATTTTGTATTTATAGGATTTTTTATCTTCCTTATAAGCCTTCAATTTCTCAGTAATTTTGCCGCCATTAGCTAAAGTTAACACTCGCACAGCGCCTTTTTTATTGGTGCCATCACCACTTACGCTTTTAATATCAGGATGCCAGGACATATCATCAAAGTTTTTGATTACCTCCCAGACTTGATCTGCTGGCGCCTTAATCGTTATAGACAAAATCTGCTTCGCCCGAACAGGACCGTGAGCATTAACGGCCGCAGTAAAAAAGAAAACCAGGGCTGAAACGAATATCGTTATTTTTTTCATAAAAACTTCCTATTCAGGTCAATAAAAAAAGAACTGTCAATTATATGACAAATTCGCTTTCGCTAGAATCAGTTATCAGGATTTTTTAGAAAAACCAGAAAAATTCCTGCTGTTGGGCTGATATTATTTTTTTGGACTGAACTCATCCTGAACAACCAATATATTAAAAACTGACATCCTCCCCATCATAAGCCTCTCTTCAATCCAACACGATTTATTTGGTCGTCTATAATTTTTATATTTGTTGTTAACTAGAGAAATCTCATGAATTACGATCAGCCAACTGTTGGAAAAGGACAAAAAATAAATAATGATGAAATATTGATTTCGCGTACGGATTTGGCAAGAAAAATTATCTATGCCAATCAAGCATTTATTGAAGCCAGCGGTTTTAGCAAGAAAGAGCTGATTGGAAACAATGAAAATGTTATTCATCATCCTGATATGCCGGCAGAAATATTAGATGACATCAAAAAAACTAACGGTTTAGAAAAACCCTGGGTTGGATGCATCAAATATCGCAGCAAAAATGGAGATTTTTTTTGGTTAAAAACCACCGTTACTCCAGAAATAGAAAAAGGTAAAATTACCGGTTTTTTGTCCGTCCATAGCAGGCCAACCCCTCAACAGATTACTGATGCCAGCTTGATCTTTCAGGAAATTAAATCTGGCAAACGGGACAACCATAAAAACATCATCTCTAACTTACTTCATAAGCTCCGTAGTCTACCAATCTTCTGGCGTTTAATTGGTTCCATGTTAACATTGATGCTACTGGTAACTGGATCTTTGATTGGTGGTGGACTTTGGGGACTGGATAATCTTGTTCAACAATCAGAAGAACGGGAATTAAACGAAATTCACCAAAGTATGCAAGTAGCTATTGAGTCAGAAAGCCGTTTAGCGGCCGCCCTCGCCCAGATGGTTGCCTCAATGCCGGAAACCCAGCAAGCTTTTGCCGAAGGAAACAGAAATAAATTACTGGAATTATTCAGAGAACCATTTCTTAAATTAAAATCTGACTATGGCGTAAGGCAGTTCCAGTTTCATAAATCTCCCGCCTTTTCCTTTGTGCGCATTCACAAACCCGCTAAATTTGGAGACGATCTTTCTGGTTTTCGTAAAACAGTGGTAAAAACAAATACTGAAAAAACGATTGTTACTGGAATGGAAGTTGGTGTTGCCGGCCTTGGTATTCGAGGAGTTGTTCCTATTTTTCAAGGTAAAAAACATCTAGGTTCCGTCGAATTCGGCATGTCATTTGGCCAACCTTTTTTCGATAATTTTAAATCAGAATTTAATGTTGATGTTACTCTGTTTCTTAACAGAGAAAATGGTGTTGAAACTTTTGCCAGTACTCTATCCAATCCTATTAAAATCTCACCTTCATTAAGTCAAAAAATCTTATCAGGAGAAACACTCACTTCAGAAATTAATATAGATAACAAGCCTTTCGCGGTTCACTATCAAGCGATACAGGATTTTTCGGGAAACAACATCGGCATTTTGCAAATTGCCATGGATCGCACCTTCTATGTTAATCAAGTCTCAGCAATTCAAATTTCGGCCTATTCAGTGGCAGTAATTGCTTTACTCATCACATCAATCATCATTATTCTATTTTCCCGATCTCTATCCCGAGCCATCTCAAGTGGCGTAGGAATTGCTCAAAACATTGCCAATGGCAAATATGACAATGATATTCATATTGCACAGGAAGATGAAACAGGCGATCTTCTGAATGCCATGATTACAATGCAAGCCCGACTGAGCCATAACATGTATGAGGTTATGGAAACGGCAAAAGACAATTTACGAATCAAAACTGCGTTAGACAATGTTTCCACCAGCGTCACTGTTTCTAATGCTGATAATATACTGATTTTTATGAATAAATCAGCAATAAAACAATTTGATCAATTAGGAAGTAAATTTTATTCGGAAAATAAAGATTTCAAAGCAAATGATCTCATTGGGACCAGTCTTGCTGAATTTTTTCCTGATGACCAATTAAGTGAATTATATCGAGAGAAACTTACAGAAACCCAAACTTCCCGCTTCAGCGCCTGGAATCATACATATGAATTAGTAACCTCTCCCATTATTAATACAGAAGGAGAATATCAAGGCAGAATAACGCAGTGGATTGATATTACTGATGAACTGCAAGTTGAACAAGAAATCAGCGACATTGTCGCGGCAGCGAAAAAAGGTGATCTCACTCAAAAAATTGCCTTGGATAATAAAACTGGTTTTTTCCGTTTACTTGGCGGTGAAATTAATGAACTCATTGAAAGCATCAATGGTATTTTTAAAGAAATTGCCAAAGCTATGCAATATCTGGCTGAAGGCGATCTTAATCATCCCATCGAACAAAATTATTCAGGTACTTATGGCGAAGTCCGCAATAATGTGAATGAAACCATAAGTATCCTACAAAAAACAGTGGCTCAATTACGAGAAACAGCAAGCGTTATAAATACCAATTCAAGTGAAATAGTTAGCGGCAACAATGATCTTTCCGCTCGAACAGAACAGCAAGCAGCCAACCTCGAAAAAACAGCTTCAAGCATGAAAGAATTAACCCATATAGTTGATAATAATACCAATAACGCAAATCAAGCCAACAACTTATCTGTTAATGTCCGGCAGACCGCTGATAAAGGTGGAAATGTTGTTGCTCAAGCGGTTGATGCAATGGAAGAAATAAACCAATCTAGCTCCAAAATTGCAGAGATCATTGGCGTCATTGATGAAATCGCCTTTCAAACCAATCTGTTAGCGCTAAATGCTTCCGTTGAGGCTGCCAGGGCTGGTGAGCAAGGACGCGGCTTTTCGGTAGTCGCCACTGAAGTACGAAACCTGGCTGGAAGAAGCGCTAATGCAGCTAGGGAAATAAAAGATTTAATCTCTGATAGCATAAAAAAAGTGACCAATGGCACCGAACTTGTAAATCAGTCGGGCGAAACGCTACAGGATATTATTTCAGGCGTTGAAAAAATGGGCCATGTTATTTCAGAAATTGCCTCTGCAAGCGAAGAACAATCAACAGGCATTTCTCAAGTGAATCAGGCGGTAGCCAGTATTGACGAAAGCACCCAACAAAATGCAGCGCTGGCCGAAGAGACTTCTGCTGCTACCATGTCTATGAATGAAACAGTGCAGAACATGGAAACACTGATGAGTTTTTTCAAGGTCTCATAGCCCAAACTGTTATTTTGGATTTTAGCCATTAACCGATGCTTCGCTTATTGACAGTTTTTCCATCAAATCCTTGCCGTATTCGGTCAAAGCACTCAGAATTGGTTCATTACAATCCTGGAGTGCTTTTTTTTCTGAAATCAACGCCCAAAAATCAGAAAAACTCAAGCTTGCTCCGGCATTTTTTCCAAGCAACAACTTCTTCTGGCAAAAATCAAGCCATCGATCCCTTTCCTCAATAGTCAAAGTGTCTAGAAAATTTCTGGCTCGATATCGAAATAGCATTTCCGGCAAACGCTTATCTTCAAAATTCAAATTCAGATCCAATAATTGATCAGGCTTGGAATTTCTGATTTTGACCATGGCCGATTTATCGTTGTAACTGAAAAAGCCACCACTATAAATCATCAGATCTGGATCGGATTGTTGTTGCTCAGAAGATGAATAACTAAAAACTTCCAATAATTTTTCTTTCCAGTCTTTGTTAGATTTTATTTGCTCAAGATGCTTGTAACACACACTTAAATCTATTTTTAATCGTTCCTCATCCTGCCGACGCATAGCTGAAACAGGCGCTAAAATTGGACATTTGTTAATATGTACAGTTTTAATCGGTATTCTTTTAACTCCTTGTGCTAAATCAGCAGTTGCAGTAAAAATTCGTTGCTGAATCTGTTCAACTGATAACCCCAGAAATGATTCAGGGTCAACTGACAAATCATAAACAAGCACACCATTACTATTACTAGGGTGCTGCACTAAAGGCAGAACCACGGCAATACAGTTTTTATGAGCAGGATACATTCCCGAAACATGCAGTAAAGGTTTCATTGAACCCAATTGCAGCAATTTGGTTGCATCAGATTTTAGTCGATGACTAAAAAAGAAAGCATATAACTTCGGTTGCACCGTTTTTATAAGCCTTGCAATCGCAATAGTCGCATATACGTCAGAAAGCGCCTCATGTGCACCTTGATGACTGATATCATTTGCTTCAGTAAGCAATTCCAGTCGAAAACTAGATTCACCTGATTCATTCTCGGGCCATTCCATTCCTTCGGGCCTTAACGCCCTTGTTGCCCTGACCACATCAATCAAATCCCAACGAGAATTTCCATTTTGCCATTCCCTGGCATATGGGTCGTAAAAATTTCTATAAAGTAAATTACGTGTTACTTCATCATCAAAACGCAGATTATTATAGCCAACAGTACAGGTTAAAGGTTTTGCCAATTGAAATTCAATTAACCGGATAAACTCCGCTTCACAAACTCCTTTTTCCAAAGCCAGCTGTGGAGTAATGCCAGTTATCAGACAGGATTCGGGATTGGGTAAGCAGTCAATAACAGGTTGGCAATAGATATTAATGGGATCATCAATAACATTAAAATCCTGGTCTGTTCTGACACCGGCAAACTGGACCGCTCGATCTCTTTGAGGGTCCACGCCGAAAGTTTCATAATCGTGCCAGAAAAAAGTCTCCTTATTCATAAAAAATTTAACTTGCTTATCGTATATTGACCTTTATTGTGCAATTGGATTAAAAAGTGCCTGAACTTAATCTTCAACCTAAATCCGCATTGAAATCACGGATTCAGGTTCAATTGACAATAATCTACACCTTGAAAAATAGATAAATTAGAGCTAATCCTATAAGTTTGACGAATATGTATTAAACTTAAAATCAAGCCTGTTCATGCTAGCCTCATATACTGGCTAGACTTTATTCAATAGTTAAAGTTATTATAAAAGGCTTTGTGAAATTTAAACCAGCAGTATACAGACTTTAATTCAATTTGAACCATTCTATTTTTTAATAAGCGACCACTACCCCCAGTGACAATAACATATTCTTCAAGCCACGGAAGCCCAAACCCTGCAGGAGCAGTCGTAGACAAGAATGGCGTTAATTTTTCCATTTTTAGCCGTCATGCAACTTACGTAGAACTATTATTGTTTGAAAAAGCTGATAGCCCTGAACCTTTCCAGGTTTTTCCTTTAAAACCGGATATTAACAGGCTATTTTATTCCTGGTATATTTATGTTGAAGGTTTAACTGCAGGCGTCTGGTATACCTGGAGAATGGATGGTCCCAATAATACTGCAGAATCGGGCTTGCGTTTTGATCAAGACAAACACTTGCTAGACCCGAGAGCCCAGGCTGTAAGTCACAAACTTTGGCAAAGAGCACCTGCATGCATACCCGGCAATAATGCCACTACTTCAATGCGTGCGAAAGTTATCGACCTTGAATATGACTGGGAAGGCGACCAGCCTCTGAAAATTAAAAGTGAAAACAGCATTATTTATGAAATGCATGTTGGCGGCTTTACCCGACATCCATCATCAAAAACAAAAAATCCAGGCACATTTTCTGCGCTGGTCGAAAAAATACCCTACTTGCAAAAACTAGGCATTACCCATGTTGAACTCTTACCCGTTATGGCTTTTGATGAACAACATGTTCCCTCCAGCACTGCTCGGCTTGGATTAAAGAATTACTGGGGTTACAGCACACATAGTTTTTTTAGTCCTCACCCGGGTTATTGCATAGATCCCGATCAGGGTTGTAGCATTACTGAATTCAAAGACATGGTTAAAGCCTTGCATCAAGCAGGCATTGGTGTGATCCTTGACGTTGTTTTTAACCATACGTCAGAAGCCGGATCTGACGGCCCTTTTATCAATTTCAAAGGTATTGACAATAGTGTCTACTATCATCTTGATGCTATAGATAAAAGCATTTATCTAGATTATACAGGCTGTGGAAATACTGTTCATGCCAATCATCCAGTCGTTTCAAACTACATCATTGAATGTCTTGAATATTGGGTTCAGCACATGCATGTTGACGGCTTCCGTTTCGATCTTGCCAGCGCTCTGGCGCGGGGAGAAGAAGGTAAAGTGCTTCATGACCCTCCAGTTCTCTGGGGGATCGAACTTTCTTCGCGACTGGCAGACACCAAATTAATAGCAGAAGCCTGGGATGCAGCTGGCCTGTATCAGGTAGGCAGCTTTCCTGGTTATCGCTGGTCTGAATGGAATGGACGATACAGGGATGTAATTCGCCGCTTTATCCGAGGCGAAACAGGATTGATCGGTGAACTGGCAACCCGATTGACAGGCAGTAGCGATCTCTATCAAAATCAAGGTAGATTACCGATTAACAGCATTAATTTTGTCACTTGTCATGATGGATTTACTCTTTATGACCTGATGAGTTACGAACAAAAACATAATGAGGCAAACGGCGAAAACAATCGGGATGGAAGCAATGATAATCTCAGTTGTAATTATGGTGTAGAGGGTGAAACCACTGATCCCAAAATCATCACTATAAGAAAACAACAGGCAAAAAATGTTATTGCCTTACTCATGTTGAGCCAGGGGATTCCGATGATTTTAGCCGGAGATGAAGTGCTTAACACGCAACAAGGTAATAATAACACCTACTGTCAGGACAATGAAATTTCCTGGTTCGATTGGAACTTGCTTGATAAAAATCAAGAAATGCTACGTTTTGTTCAATTGATGATCGCGTTTCGAAAATCACACCCAGCTTTAATGCGGAGTCGATTTCTGACAGGCAAGGTTATTAAAGAAACAGGCCTTAAAGATATCACCTGGCATGGAAGAAAACTCAACACCCCCCCTTGGGATAACCAGGATTCGCCAATACTTGCTTTCACTTTAAGTGCAATCACTGCTGATGAAAATGATCTGCATGTTGTAATCAATATGTCACTGGAAGATATTCAAACTGAATTACCCAAGCTACCAACCCGAAAATGGTTTCGAGCAGTCGACACCTCTAAAAAGACGCCGGAAGATATTTGTGAGCCAAAAAAACAAAAACCGCTTCGAAAATACACTTACAAAGTTTCAGCGCGATCAATCATTGTTTTAGAAGCAAGAAAATCCAAACTTGACAGCTTTTTTCGACGTTAGCTATGTCATGAAAACAAAAGGGGAAATACATTGCAATGATACTTTGAAAAGATCTAATTTCCCATTAATTAATTTTTGACTCAAGACACTTTGAATTTTATA
>CAZGYJ010000115.1:0-9545 GCA_964530345.1 uncultured Methylomonas sp. | reverse complement strand
CGCGACCCCCGGCGTGACAGGCCGGTATTCTAACCAACTGAACTACCGCTCCAAAGTTCTGGTGGGTGCTGAGGGGATCGAACCCCCGACCCTCGCCTTGTAAGGGCGATGCTCTCCCAGCTGAGCTAAGCACCCGACTAAAGATTTACTAGTTTACCGCATCTTTTAAAGATTTGCCAGCTTTAAATGAAGGAATTGTTGCCGCTTTAATTGTTATTTCGGCGCCAGTCTGTGGATTCCGACCTTTACGCTCTGCTCGCTGTTTGACTGCAAATGTGCCAAAACCAACTAATGCAACAGAATCACCAGTTTTTAATGCCTCGGTCACAGCTTCGATAAAACCATCTAAAGCACGACCTGCATCGGCTTTTGTTAATTGTGATTTATCTGCAATTGCATCAATAAGCTCCGATTTATTCATGTATTTCCCCTTTTTGGATGTGGATGATTAGAAATATCCCGCAAGCCACGCGGATCTGACTTAAAGCTAATGTTAATGGTTGTTAATGTATGATTATTGTACCAATAAAAACCGCTTACTTTATATCAAGCACACTCATGTGGTGTCAAGAAAAAACCACCAAAAAGCCTTATTTTATTGGCTTTAGACTATTTATTAGTCAATTTTCAACTCTTAAAAAACTCTTAATCACACAATTTGAATTTTTTTGTAATGTTCTATTATTAGACAACTTTGGGCTAACCTCCACTATCAGTCCCAAAAATACCAGGAAGTTTCTTCCTGTAAAATCATTGGCATCATACTCTTTATTAAGACAATCAATTCACTGTTCGCTCAAATGCATTGCCCAATAAAAAAACCGAAAACAATTGGACAAAACAACTGCTTTCGGTTTATTTTCATCAATGGCCATTAAATAGACATAACCTCTATGTTAGACCTTAATGAGCCATCACTTCACCTTTCTTTCTTGCCGTTACCTTGCCTTTTTTCTGCTCTGAATCTGAAGTCGATTTTTCTATTGGTGTTGGCATATATTTTAATGCCACCTCCAACACTTCATCGATCCAATGAACAGGGATAATGGTCAAATTTTTCTTGATATTATCCGGAATTTCGGCCAGATCTTTCTCATTTTCATAAGGAATCAAAACCGTAGTTATTCCCCCGCGATGGGCAGCCAATAGTTTTTCTTTTAAACCTCCAATCGGTAATACCTCACCTCTCAGGGTTATCTCGCCTGTCATAGCTACATCTGAACGAACCGGCACATTGGTCAAAGCCGATACAATCGCTGTACACATCGCTATTCCAGCACTTGGCCCGTCTTTTGGGGTCGCGCCTTCAGGAACGTGAATATGGATGTCCTTTTCCTGAAATGCCTCAGGCAGTATTCCCAATACATCAGCTCTGCTTCTTACAACAGTGACAGCAGCCTCAATGGATTCCTTCATGACATCACCCAACTTACCCGTTGCTGACTGCTTACCCTTACCTGGCATAACTGCCGTTTCAATTGTGAGCAATTCACCTCCGACTTCTGTCCATGCCAAACCGGTCACTTGGCCAACACGATCTTCTTCTTCAGCAATACCATAGCGGAATCGTTTGACACCCAGATATTTTTCAAGATTTTCTGTAGTAACCGTAATTTTCTTTTGCTTTGGGTCAAGCAATAAATCTTTGACAACCTTACGGCAAATCTTTGAAATTTCTCTCTCCAGACCTCTTACTCCTGCTTCACGGGTGTAATAACGGATAATGTCGCGAATCACATCCTCTGAAATCTCAATTTCATCATCTTTCAAGCCATTGTTTTTAAGTTGCTTTGGCAACAAATAACGCATAGCTATATTGATTTTTTCATCCTCAGTATATCCTGGTAGACGAATCACCTCCATCCTGTCCAGCAATGCCGAAGGAATATTCAATGTATTTGCCGTTGCCACAAACATCACATCCGACAAATCAAAATCAACTTCCAGGTAATGATCAGCAAAAGTGTGGTTCTGCTCAGGATCAAGCACTTCCAATAAAGCCGAGGCAGGATCACCTCTGAAATCAGCTGCCATCTTGTCAATCTCATCCAATAAAAACATTGGGTTGCGAGTTTTGACTTTTGCCAGATTTTGCAAAATCTTACCCGGCATTGAGCCAATATAAGTCCGCCTATGACCGCGTATTTCTGCCTCATCTCTAACGCCACCCAGTGCCATTCTGACAAATTTACGATTGGTTGCTCTGGCTATTGATTGCCCAAGAGATGTCTTCCCTACACCTGGAGGCCCGACCAAACATAAAATGGGGCCTTTTAGTTTTTTAACTCTTTGCTGAACCGCCAGATACTCAATTATCCGTTCTTTTACCTTATCTAGCCCATAATGATCTTCTTCCAGCACTTTTTCAGCTACAGCCAAATCATGCCTTACCTTGGTTTTCTTTTTCCAGGGCACATTGACCATCCAGTCAATATAATTACGGACAACAGTTGCTTCTGCAGACATTGGTGACATCAACTTGAGCTTATTCAATTCAGCTTCAGCTTTGGCTTTGGCTTCTTTAGACATTCCTGCCTGCTCAATTTTTTTCTCCAGTTCTTCAATTTCATTAACGGAGTCTTCCATTTCCCCTAATTCCTTTTGAATAGCCTTCATTTGCTCATTCAAATAGTATTCCCGTTGATTTTTCTCCATTTGCTGCTTAACTCTGCCCCGAATCTTTTTTTCCATTTCCAGCAAATCAACTTCACCTTCCATTAGCGCCATCAAATTTTCAAATCTGGCTTCCACGCTTTCCATTTCCAACATGGCCTGCTTATCCTCAACCTTCAATGCCATATGCGCCGCCATGGTATCGGCCAGACGACTGGGGTCATCAATTCCGCTGAGCGAATTTAATACTTCCGGCGGAATTTTGCTGTTCAGCTTGACATATTGATCAAAAGAATTAATCGCAGTGCGAATTAAAACGTCTAATTCCTGTTCATTTGCCGGCAAATTTTCCTTAATTTCTGTCACTTCCGCAGTATAGTAACCGTCTGTTTCCTGGTAATTTTCTACACGACTACGGTGGCTACCTTCAACCAATACTTTTACAGTACCATCAGGTAATTTTAGCAACTGTAGAATATTTGCTAATGTGCCTATTTGATAAAGGTCTTTAAATTCCGGATCATCAATATCCGGCTCTTTTTGGGCTACTAATAGGATTTGCTTGTCATCCTTCATAGCAACATCAAGCGCTTCGATTGATTTTTCTCTGCCTACAAATAACGGGATGACCATATGTGGATAGACCACAACATCCCTTAATGGCAACACAGGCACCAAATTGCCAGTTTGTGTTGTTAATTCTGTATCTTTCTGTGTCATATAAGAAACCTAAATAATGGGGTTATTCATTGACTATTTTCCACATTTAATATCTTGGAAATTCAAGTTAATATCCGTTCCTCACAAATCGATTTTCTGCGAGGCAATAAGAAACAATAAAAGGGAAAATAAAAATAGTTATATTTATATATAGGGACAATCCTGGAAAAAACAAGTTTTTTTCTTTAAATTTACTTGATAAATTCCAGCTTACTGTTTGATTTTAATAAACCTAGTGGGTTTTTAACAAAAGCACACTCGTCTAAACAACTATATGCGCCTAAACCACATCTCACCAGTATTGAAGAATTATTGATTTGATGAGTCCAAAAAATAATTTTGAACCCATCATCTTTACTTATTGCCGCGAACGGCCTATCCAAGCTATATTGAAATAACTACCCAGAAATGGCTTTTTGGTCATTTTCATAGACCATTAAAGGCTCTGACTCTCCTTTAATAACCGTCTCGTCTATCACAACCTTGGAAATATTTTCTGCTGAAGGTATTTCATACATGGTATCAAGCAAAACATTTTCCACGATGGTTCTAAGACCTCGCGCTCCTGTTTTTCGTTCCGTTGATTTTTTAGCAATCGCGTAGAGCGCATCTTCCCTGAACTCCAGTTCAGCACCTTCCATTTCGAATAAATGCTTGTATTGCTTGATCAAAGCATTTTTTGGTTCGGTCAGAATTTTAACCAATGCATCTTCATCAAGTTCTTCTAAAGTAGCAACAACTGGCAACCGACCAACAAATTCCGGTATTAAGCCATATCTAATCAAATCTTCAGCTTCTACTTTGGCAAAAACCTCTCCAACATTATCCGTCTCATCTTTGGTTTTGACTTCGGCAGAAAAACCAATTCCTCCTTTTTCCGAACGATCTCGAATAACCTTATCAAGCCCGGCAAAAGCTCCCCCGACTATAAACAGAATGTTTGCTGTATTTACCTGCAAAAATTCCTGCTGGGGATGTTTTCTACCGCCTTGGGGGGGGACAGAAGCTACAGTCCCCTCAATCAGCTTTAACAATGCCTGCTGAACACCTTCCCCAGAAACATCCCTGGTAATTGAAGGATTGTCTGATTTTCTGGAAATCTTGTCGATTTCATCAATATAGACGATACCCGATTCAGCCTTGCCAACATCGTAATCGCATTTTTGCAAAATCTTCTGGATAATGTTTTCGACATCCTCACCCACATAACCAGCTTCTGTCAGGGTTGTTGCATCAGCAATGGTAAAAGGCACATCGAGAAGTCTCGCCAGTGTTTCAGCAAGTAAAGTTTTTCCTGACCCTGTTGGGCCAATCAACAAAATATTGCTTTTTGCTAGCTCAATATCGTCTTTTTTGCTGCGGCTACGCAATCTTTTATAATGGTTATAAACCGCCACAGACAGAATTTTTTTTGCTGCTTCCTGGCCAATCACATATTCGTCCAGGACTCCCTTGATTTCCTTAGGTTTGGGCAATTCACCACCACTACTAGGAGCTTCTTCCTCTAATTCATCACGGATTATATCGTTACAAAGCTCAACACACTCGTCACAGACATAAACTGAAGGACCAGCAATCAACTTTCTTACTTCATGCTGACTTTTACCGCAAAATGAACAATATAATAGTTTATCTTCATCTTTGCCGTCTTTACTCATAAACTCTGACTCCTGGTTGTTTCAATTTTGTCTTTTATCTAGAGAAAGAATATATCGAAAGAAAAAAAACACCAACTATTTTTTTTCAATTTCGTCAATTCGGTTTGATAAAGCCTGATCGACTAGACCATATTCAACTGCATCCTTGGCGCTTAAAAAGTTATCTCGATCAGTATCTTGCTGAATCCTTTCAATACTTTGACCAGTATGATGCGCTAAAATTTTATTTAATTTATCTCTAATCAATAAAATTTCTTTGGCATGAATATCAATATCAGAAGCCTGGCCCTGAAAGCCGCCAAGAGGTTGATGAATCATCATTCTGGAATGAGGCAAACAATACCGCTTATTTTCTGCGCCGCCAGCCAGTAATAACGCCCCCATACTGGCAGCCTGGCCAATACACATGGTACTAACATCAGATTTAATAAATTGCATGGTGTCATAAATTGCCAACCCAGCCGTTACAGAACCGCCCGGAGAATTGATGTATAAATGAATGTCTTTATCTGGATTCTCGGATTCAAGAAATAATAACTGGGCAACGATTAAATTTGCCATGTAATCTTCAACCTGGCCCACCAGAAAGATGACTCGCTCTTTCAGTAACCGAGAATAAATATCAAAGGATCTCTCTCCTCGGGCAGTTTGCTCAATCACAATAGGCACTAAGCCACCAGCAGCTTCTGGTGAATTTATTCCAGCCATACCGTTTAATTCATTCATTTAACCTTCCTTCTTCTCAGTATTAATCAATTCATCAAAACCAGCCGGTTCGTCGCTAACCTTTATCTGATCAACAACCCACGCTACTGCCTCATCTTCCAAAACCATTTGCTCAACTTCAGTCAAACGGCTTTTATCACCGTAATACCAATTGACCACTTCTTCCGGCTGATCATAACTTTTTGCCATATCGTCAATCACTGAACGCACCTTCTTTGCATCAGCCTTGATTTCATTTTTCTTGATAATTTCAGCAAGAATCAGCCCAAGAGCAACCCGCTTTTCTGCTTGCTCTTTAAAATTTTCCCGGGGTAAATTCAAGTCTTCAAACTTCGTATTTTGCCGTTTGGCTTGCTCTTGATAAGGTTTTAGTAAATTGTCAATTTCCTGATCTACCAATGCATTTGGCAACCCCACTTGAATTTTTTCCAACAAGCCGTCCATGACTGCATTTTTCACCTTGGCTTTAACCGCCTGCCCTAGTTCGCGCTCCATATTTTCCTTAACATCTGACCGAAAGTCCTCCATTTTGCCGCTTTCAATTCCAAAATCCTTAATAAATTCCTCGTTAACCTCAGGAATAACTGGCTCTTCAACTTTAATTACTTCGATTTCAAACTCAGCGTCTTTCCCGGCAAGCTTTTCGTTACCGTATTCTTCAGGAAAAGTAACGGTAAAAGTCTTTTTTTCTCCCGCTTTAAGGCCAACTAAATTATCCTCAAAACCAGGAATCATTTGTTTTGCGCCAATCTCAACCTGAAAATCCTCAACCTTGCCATTGGTGAAATTCTCAGCTTCGGAAACACCGGAAAAATTAATAGTAACCTGATCTTTTTGCTGTGCTTCACGCTCAACTTCCTGCCACTCTTTTCTTTGCTCTCTGAGCTTTTCTATCATATTATCCAGGTCTTTATCAGTCACTTCCGCAACAGGCTTAGTTATTTCAATTTGCTCAATTCCTGTTAAAGAAACATCCGGATATATCTCAAATTCGGCTGTATAAATAAATTCCCCATCATCTTTGGGTGGGTGAATATGAGGCTGACCAGCAGGAATTAACTCTTTCTGTTGCAGAGCCTCATAATAAGTCGTTTGAATAATATCGCCGGCAACCTCACCCCTGACACGATCACCATACATTTTTTTTACCACTCTGACAGGCACTTTTCCAGGGCGAAAACCATCAAGCTTGACATTTTTTGCTAGTGATTTTAATCGCTCTTCCATTTTCTCCTGAACCACTTCCTCAGGCACGCTAACAGTCATTTTTCTGCTTAATTCCGATGTCTTTTCGACGGAGACTTGCATTTACTTACCTCAAATAGATATTACGATAATGATTTTGGAACACCACCAGTTATCGGCGGATAAAAAAATTGACATTAACTTTTGATCCGTTAACGCGGTGATTAAACTGAGATTTAAGTGGTGCGAGCGGAGAGACTCGAACTCTCACAGGGGTAACCTACTGGAACCTAAATCCAGCGCGTCTACCAGTTCCGCCACGCTCGCTTTCTTAAATAGCCGCTAATTATAACTAAAATTTTAGACTAAAACCAAAATTAAAATAGTTTTTGTTTGATTTTTTAAATCACAAATCGCACCATTTCCAAAAAACATAGATTTATTGTTTATTGGCTCACATTCCTGACAATATATCCTTGGCAATCTCATCAACTCCCTATAAGCTACAGAATAACAACCCATACTTGGAGCCATACTATGAATATTAGCTCATCAACCAGCGCAGTTAACTTGCTTAACACTTCCCAGCATAAAGCAGCTGACGCCGCTCAAAAAATTGCCACTCTGCCTGTTAACAAACAAGAAGTCGGCAGTGCAGAATTTAATTCTTCAGACCTGATCAAACCAGTCTTGAGTTTAAACGAAGCTGAACTGGAAACATCGGCGGCTGTCAAAATATTGCAGACAGAGGATAAAACCATAGGCGCCTTACTCGACGTCAATGCTTAAAACCTACTTATCATTCGCTGACCCGAACATCTAGACCAAGCAATCTAATTTGCGCAGCGAAATCATTTAACTCTTGCCCTGAAACTTTTGACAAGCGCTTGGCTTCCGGCTGCATTGATGGCCGAGCTAACGTATACAGCAACACTCCTTGCAAATCCACTTTTTCCAGGACATCCTCAAGCAATTTTAGATAAGCCACCTGCTCCTTAACATCCAAAATCTGGCCATCAATTTTTAATAGACAGGTTTGTACCCAGGTTGGGCATAAACTCGCAGAAAGCTGCAAATTCTCGACATATTTTTCTTGCAAACCTCCCGCATTATTAATCATTTTCCTGCCAACATGAGTTGCACTATCCAATTTAAACCAAACCCGTCCCTGCAACTGATTTAACACAGCCAAGCCTTTTTGAACCTGCTTTTTATGAATCAAACTACCATTGGTAATTAATACAAACTGGTATGGATCATTAATTTTGGCTTTTTCTATCGTCTCACCAATCAATGAAATTACTTCCTCAAAACCTTCAACACTAGTCGGCTCGCCATTTCCAGAAATAGCAATATCCTTGATTTGCCGATTTTCTGAAGGCACTTCAAAACGATCATAAAAAGATCCATTCAGGACATCATCCAGAAAAAAAACCAACTCTTTTTCCAATAAGGGATAATCAATGCTTGGCGCACCACCTCTTACCAGACTTGGAACCTGACAATAGACACAACGCCAGTTACAGGCATTATTGGTATTAAAATTTATGCCAATTGAAAGACCTCCAGCCCTTCTCGACATAACTGGATAAACATATTTTAATCCCGCTACATCACGGCTATGATCTATCGTTGTCAACTTGCCCATGCATCAAGACCCAAAACTAAAAAAATGTTATGCTACTGCGGTATTTTTTCAAAGCAATCTAATCGAAAAATAATGGAGATCTTATCATGAGCGAAAGAATTGTTTTAAGAACCGGTGAAGCATTGGTAGCAGGCGGCCCTCCCGGCACAGCTGCAGAACCTGAAATTATTATTGGCGAACTGGACGGACCTGTTGGTACGGCTTTAGCCACTTTGACTGGCGACCAGGCGCAAGGACACTCTAAAGTATTTGCTATTTTGAATACTGATGTTCAGGTTCGCCCTGTCACCCTGATGGTTAGTAAAGTCACAGTAAAAAACAACCGATACACCAACATCCTGATGGGAACTGTGCAGGCTGCTATTGCCAATGGCGTTCTTGACGCTGTTCGTGCCGGTGACATCCCTAAAGAAAAAGCCAATGATCTGGGTATTATCGTTTCTGTATGGTTAAACCCTAGCGTTATTAATGACTCAGATCTGGACCACCAAATCCTGTTTGACATTCACCGAAAAGCAACATCACAAGCGATCCATAAGGCCATGAATAATCAACCTGACATTGACTGGCTATTGGAAAACCAGGACAAAATTACCCATAAATATTTCCAGATGGGTCTGGACGGTAAAATTTAAAACTCTTCATTCCGGCGGCAATAGGACAAATCAATCAAAATTGCCGCTGGACGCAACTCTTTAGCTGTCCATCTATGCTTCAACTATGATCTCATTGGCAATAAGTTCAGCCTGTTTCAACACTGTAGCCACTTCAAGTAACTAAAGTAATCGTTATAATTACAATCTGTCAAATATAAGTGATTATAACTGACTGGGGTTGGGCTCAAATTAAAAGCAAAACGGTTTGTCGGATGGTGTAAAAAAAAGGCCTATTATTTGATTTGAACCTGACCCCAGTTATTCTTTCTCCCAGCCCTGGCTCTCTCCATCAGGAGTGGCTTTTTATCCTCCCTCTCCTGATGGAGAGGGCTGGGGTGA
>CAZGYJ010000114.1:0-9803 GCA_964530345.1 uncultured Methylomonas sp. | reverse complement strand
GTGACCGCGCGAAGTATAATTCAGTCATGAATTTAAAACATAAACTGTTTGTCATCATTCTTTAACATTTGTTGTTTATCATGTTTGTAAAAATGACAGAAGAGAGAATAATATGACACCACAAAATTATGATGCATTTTTAGGAGAGGAAACTCAAATTGACCAAGAAGTGTTAGATTTTCTGATTGATAATACCCTTATCAATAGACGCCATGCTGTTTTGAAATTTGATACTCAATTGGATGAATATGAGCAGGCTATGGTTGTCTGAAAAAACTGCGGTATAATTTTGATTTTTATAAGTGATACCGCATATGAATACGCCTGATGAAAAAGAGAAGAGGGTCCGCCGGATTGCAGCCATTATTTATCTGTTGGTGATTGCTTTTCTGGTTGGCGGCACATTAATTCATCAACGCAGCTTGGAAAACCAATCGCCCGAAGTCAATGAGATCTTAGAATCAAACGGGCTTTAATTTAGGGAATGAAAGGAAAATCTATTGAGAATCAAATAACTTTCTTAATGTTTCAGGAATTTTTCCTTTTGGCTTAAGTTTACGATCAGCACTAACCTCAAATATTCCGAACCATTCCTCTGGATCTTCTCGTTCATGCCGAGTTGAGTCGGTTGGATCTTCCCCGCTTTTCCACCATTCGTCCTGAAACTCAAAAAAAGCAATTCCGGCAATTTTTTGTTTGCCTTTCGCTGTCTGCAGATCCTTCCATATCGCTTTAAAGGTAGTGATTACCAGTTGTTCCTTGTGGCCACCAAATCCGGGGGCGGTTTTGGGTTTGGGTTGAAAAGGTGAAGTGGATAAACCAACCTGAGTAATAAAAATTGGTTTGTCAGTGATTGATGCAAGTTCTTCCAGATAGCCTTGATAAGCTGAACGGGTTACGCTGCCGGGTGGAGAAGTGACAACACCACGGGCATAAGTATAGATATTCAAACAAACCAAATCGCCGATGTCAGGAAGTAATGCACTCGCAGGCGGTACTTCCAGATCATCCCGTTTCAAGGGACCAATGTGAGTCCAACTGGTATGGCAGTAGAGATGACGGTGGCCATAGGTTTTTAATTCATAATCAATTGCTTTGTCAATTAATTGTGCCAGAGCGATTTCTGTCGGAGTACGATTCGAAACCTGAACGTGCTTGCCCTTGAAACTGCGGATTTCAGGATGCCTGGCATCAGTACGGGCAACAGATTCAGCTTGCAATTCGTCGCCAATTGAGAAAAATACTAGCCGATCAGGGCGGCCAACACGGTAGGTATGGTCAATCGCCTCTTTTATTATTGACCACTTCCAGTCCAGATATTTTTTGTCCAGAAAATCTTCAGCATAGGGAAACATCCAAATGTCCTGACTGTAAAAAATGTCAGTACGATCTAATTGACCAAAAAATTTTTCCGGCATTTTTAGTGGAAAGACATGCAGGTAATTAATACCCATTTTTTGCATCAGGTGTAGATGTTCTTGGTAGCGTTCATCATTCCCTGGACTGGCGCCCTGTAATGGCGTCTCTCCTGGAAGAAAAGGTGAGTAGCCTATGCCTTTAAAAAAAACAGGTCGTTGTTTTTTGAGATCTAAAACTTTTCCATTTCTGACAACGAAGCGGGTTGGTTTAGGCGTCGATTTGCTAATTCTGGAGGTTTTATATAAGTCCTTTGACGCTTGAATAGCTAATGGCAATGTCAGAAGAAATAATGAAGTTAGTGCAACCAGAAATCCTTGTGGTATAACTTTCATTAATTAAAGATCAGGAGATATTGAGGGTAATCTTAACTGGCTGATCATAAGTAGAAAAAATTTTTGGTTGCCGATTTGAAGTTTTAACATTCAGGGTAGAAGTATTGTTAACAGTGAATGGTGAATATGGTCATTCATTATATTAGGTTGACCTTAAGTCATAATGAAAAATAAATTTTGCTGGAAACTGAAAGTAAACTTGAAGATGCAGGTAGGGTATTGCTGATTTTTTTGATATTTTTTTGGAAAATCGTTATAAACATAATTCCTAACCATTAAAAACAATTCAATTGTCAGAGGGAAAACATGAATATGAAAAAAATTATCACCATCATTTTTCTATTATTCCAAACTGGAATTACTTATGCTGAATCACCATTAGAGGATTTGGCAAAAGATGATCTGGTTATTGGAACTTTGGGAGGCGCGGCAGTTGGTGCTGCTGTTGGAGCTATTGCGGGTGGCGGAGATGGTGCGAAATGGGGCGCAGTTGCCGGAGCCGGTGCAGGTTTGGTTGCAGGTGCAGTCGCAAAAAACATGCGCGAGCAATACCAGTCTGAAGCAGAGTTCCTGGATGCACAAATATCATCCGCTTCAAAGGCGATAGCAACCAAGGAAAGTCAATTATCCTCTTTGGAGACTAATTTGCAGGATAACCAGGAACAAATTTCTCAAATGGAAGAACAAGTTAAACAGAATAAGGAGATTGCTTCGGAAATAACTGAAAAGCATAAAGAGTTATCTGAAATTGTATTGCAAACTGAAAAAACCTCAGAAAAATATCAAAAGGCAATTAAATATTTGGATGAAGTTTCGAACATGGAGTTTACGGATAGAGAGAAGATTAAAGGTCAATTGAAAATGCTAAATGAAAATAAATCCAAGCTTGAAAAACAGCATAAAAAACTGGAAGAAATTCAGCAAGGAATGAAAAAGCAAGAGCAGCGGTTAAGCCAATTGTCTGAACCGGTTCAATGACAAGCAGTGAAAAAAAATTGTTGAGTTTGAGAAAGTTATCAATGGTTTTAGTCTGTTTGTTATTGATAGATGCGTGCTCATCAAAGCCGAAAAGCCCTGAATCAGCAAATATGATGGAGGTTTTGTTTGGAGATAATGTTGAGCTATTTCTTGCGAATAAAAAAACTGAACTTCAACATCTTGAGAATCGTGTTTTAGAATTAGGTAACAATGTATTATCTTTATTAATCCAGTTACAAAGACAGGAAATGCAACTTGAAGTGGTAAAGCTAAAAACAGACCTTTCTAAGCAGAAATTATCTCAGTTACAAGAGGAAATTAGGAAAAAACGCTTCAAAACTGAAAAAACCTATCGTAAAGTTATGCAGTTGAAAAGAAAAATAAAGAAATTTGAGTCATATTGGACAGAGGATATTAAATCTCTGGATGCTGCGATGGCGACTTTGAAGACAGAAATAATCAATTTGGAAAATGAGCAACTTGCTCTCGGCTGGAGGATAGAGAAAAGCTCAAATATGCAGGCCAATGACTAATGGTTGTATAGCTGAACCCGGTAGATTTTTATTTGAATTTTTTATTATTGTTGATAGATTCTGATTCAGTTTGTTCAATTTCTACGCCATCTTCCGGGCAACCAAACAACTTTGCTGTATAAGATAACACCCATATAGCGCCACTCAATACAAATATAGCAACAGCGATACTGAGCAATAAATACAAATGAAATTCGTCAGAAACCTTGCGTACGTCTATAACCAGATGGCGAGAAAGGGCGGTAATGGCGATGTAAATTAAAAATTGAACCGGTAAGCGATGTGTTCTGAAATAGATACCCACCATGGCTCCCAGTTCCAGATAGATGAATAGCAACAGAATGTCTTCTAATGAGGCATGACCGGCTTTGACCATTCCCAGAAAATCATAAGAAGCAGACCAGACAATGGTGCTGCCAATACCAAATAGTGCTAGATAATGGAAAGTTTCAACCAGGAAATTACCAAATTGATGGATTTTTTTATTTATGTCTTTCATGGAAAAAACCTGTTTTGGTTGTTGCTTATTATCAAAAAGCACTTATGAAATACTAATCTCATTAAATTTCCATCAATCCTTCTCCTTAATGGAGGGGAATTGGTACAGTCACTTTGCCAGTAAATTTATCAAAATTTGTTGATAAATATTGCTCAAGACTTCCAGGTCTGCAATGGCAACATTTTCGTTAATTTTGTGAATACTTTCATTTATTGGGCCCAATTCAATCACCTGTGCACCAGTCGGTGCAATAAATCGGCCATCGGAAGTCCCGCCCCCGGTATCATCAATAGTTTCTCTGCCGGTGACAGTTTTAATGGCATGGTGAGTTGCTTCTATTAATTCCCCTTTTTCTGTCAAAAACGGATTCCCGGATAATCGCCATTGTAAGTCATATTTAAAATCATATTTATCCAGAATGGCATGAGTGCGTTGTTTGATGGTGGCTTCATCCAGTTCGTTACAAAAACGTAAATTAAACAGGACTTCAACACTTCCAGGGATAATGTTTTCCGCTCCGGTACCAGAATTTATATTCGACACTTGCAAGCTGGTTGGGGGGAAAAATTCATTACCGTTATCCCAGACTTCCTCAGTGAGCTCCTTAAGAGCCGGGGCGAAAGCGTGAATTGGGTTTTCAGCAATTTCCGGATAAGCAACATGCCCTTGAATACCATGAACAGTAAGTTTGGCGCACAATGATCCACGCCTTCCAACGCGAATCACATCGGCGATTGTTTTGTCACTGGAAGGCTCTCCAACCAGGCACCAGTCAATTTTATCGTCTCGTTTTTCCAGTACCTCAATAACTTTAACAATGCCATTGGTTGCAATGCCTTCTTCATCACTGGTAATCATCAATGCAATAGAACCTTGATGATCAGGATGCTCTGCAACAAATCGTTCTACAGCAGTGACAAAACAAGCAATGCCGCCTTTCATGTCGGCAGCGCCTCGGCCATATAACATGCCATCGCGAATGCTTGGTTCAAAAGGGGGAGTATCCCAAGAATCAAGAGGGCCGGGAGGTACTACGTCAGTATGGCCAAGAAACACAAACAAAGGCCTGGCTTTTCCCCGTCTTAACCAGATATTTTGAGTATCACCAAAATTCAGGCGCTCATCATCAAAACCTGTTTTTTTTAGACGTTGAGCCAATAAATCCTGACAACCCTGATCTTTTGGGGTTACCGATGGTTTTTTGATAAGTTCTGTTAGCAGACTTAGGGTGTCACTCATTGTAATTGTTGGTAGATTTCTGGCTTAAAGCCAATTAGGATTTGATCGCCAGTATCAAGGACAGGGCGCTTAATAAGAGTGGGGGTTTCCAGCATTAAAGCAGTTGCTTTTGCTTCGTTGAGATCTGTTTTGTTGTCGTTATCCAGTTGTTTCCAACTGGTGCTACGCTTGTTCAGCAGTTTTTCCCAGTCAACTTTGGATGTGAACTTATCCAGTAGAGCTATATTCAGTCCGTCAGTTCTGAAATCATGGAATTGATAGTCGATACCGTTTTCTTCAAGCCATTTTCTAGCTTTTCTGACCGTATCACAGTTTTTTATGCCATAAAGAGTGTACATGGTTAGAGTGGATTGTTTAATAATTCGTCAATACTGGGTAGTTTTTTGTCTTGCTTGCAACGGGTTTTGTACACACTGATAAATTCAGCAAAAGCTTGTTCAAGGTCAGACAAAATATCTTCTTCATTTTCCATTTCTTCCTGGTTGATGTCTGAAGATTCCAGATATTCTTTTTGCAAAGCAATTTCACTGTTCAGTGCGAGAATGGCATAGATAATGGCTTGGCTTGAAAGGCTTGCGCTCATGATATTGAAAGTAAGGTGAAGTTGATGCTGCTAATTTTAAACACTTTCATTAACTAAATTATTTACAGAAAGGAGCCGGTCAAAAAAGGCTAACAGGTAGGTTGGGTTAGCGAAGCGTAACCCAACAACACAAATAATGGGTATTACATTACCCCAACTTGCCATTACAATCACCAAAGCAACAGTTAATCACGCAACAATTCATTGATGCCTGTTTTGCTACGGGTTTTTTCATCAACTTGTTTGATAATCACGGCGCAATACAGGCTGTGTGTGCCATCTTTTGCAGGCAGGTTACCGGAAACAACCACTGACCCAGCAGGAATACGGCCGTAGCTGATTTCGCCTGTCATACGGTTGAAGATTTTGGTGCTTTGGCCAATATAAACGCCCATGGAAATAACCGAGCCTTCTTCAACCACCACGCCTTCAACAATTTCAGATCGAGCGCCAATAAAGCAGTTATCTTCAATAATGGTTGGGCCGGCTTGTAGAGGTTCCAAAACGCCACCGATGCCGACCCCGCCAGATAAATGAACATTCTTGCCAATTTGGGCGCATGAGCCAACAGTTACCCAGGTATCGACCATAGTTCCGCTATCTACATAAGCGCCAATATTGACATAGCTGGGCATTAAAACTGCGCCAGGTGCAATGTACGAGCCGTGTCGGGCATTTGCATTGGGTACAACTCTGACTCCAGCTTTGGCAAAGTCATCAGGGGTGTAAGTGGCAAATTTGGTTTCCACCTTGTCGTAGTAACGGTTGACGCCACCATCCATGACTCTGTTTTCATTGATTCTAAAAGACAACAATACGGCTTTTTTCAGCCATTGATTCACTATCCAGTCGCCACTGGTTTTTTCAGCCACACGGGCCTTGCCGCTATCCAGCATGTTGATAGCTTCTTCCACCGCTTCACGGATTTCTGCAGAAGCATTGCTAGGGCTGATGTCAGCGCGTTGTTCAAAAGCGTCATTTATGATGGTTTCAAGTTGTGTCATGATTTTATCTATAAAGTGTTAATGAAATTTTTTATTCTGTTTGCAGCGTCAATACATTCATCAAGCGGGGCTACTAAAGCCATCCGAACATGATTTCTACCCGGGTTAATGCCAAGAAAATCTCTGGAAAGATAACTGCCGGGCAATACTGTAACATTTTTCCTGGCATATAATTGCTGAGCAAAGTCCAGATCGCTGATGGGCGTATTTAGCCAGATATAAAAGCTTGCTGGCGGCATCGTGATTGTACAAACATTTTTCAGAATGTCCACGACAGCAGTAAATTTTTCTCGGTAGGCTTGGCGATTTTCTTTGCAGTGGTCCTCATCTTTCCAGGCTTTGATGCTGGCGTGTTGAACGGGCAAAGGCATAGCGCAGCCATGATAGGTTCTATATTGGAAATAATCTTTCAGAATTTCGGCATTACCGGCTACAAATCCAGATCTGAGTCCGGGAGCATTGGATCGTTTTGACAGGCTATGAAAAACAACGCAATGGTCAAAGTTGGTATTTCCCATTGCGTAAGCTGCTTGCAGAAGTCCTGTTGGCGGATTTTGTTCGTCTGCATAAATTTCGCTGTAACATTCGTCCGAAGCAATAACGAAATTATACAGGTTGGCAAGATTGAGCAGTTTCTCAAAATGTTGTGTGGTCATTACTGCGCCGGAGGGATTGCCAGGTGAGCAGATATAAATTAACTGACAACGTTGCCAGATTTCTTCAGGAACTGAATCAAAATCAGGTAAATAATCAGTGTCAGCTGTGGTGTTAAGATAATATGGCTCGGCACCAGCCAGAATTGCTGCACCTTCATAAATTTGATAGAACGGATTAGGCATGATCACAACGGGATGCTTGCGGTTGTTAATCACACTTTGAGCAAATGAAAACAATGCCTCGCGAGTGCCGTTGACGGGTAAAACCAAAGTTTCAGGGTCAAGATGATCAACAGGGACTTCAAAGCGATGACTTAACCATTCTGCAATTGCTTGCCTTAATTCAGTAATTCCTTTGGTTGTTGGATAATTTCCCAGGCCATGTAAATGCGCTAAAAGCGTTTCCTGAATAAAATGTGGTGTCGGGTGTTTGGGTTCGCCGATCGATAAAGCAATGTGTGTTTTATCGATTGGTGGTGTGATGCCTTGCTTTAAGCGAGCAAGTTTTTCAAAAGGATAGGTGTGTAACTGTTGTAAATTGGGGTTCATTGCTTTTTGCAATGTGGAGCTCGTCCCTGGGCAATAGCCTGGCGTTGCAATTGCAGGGCATAAGGCATTTTCTTTTGTAAATCTTCAATTCTGGTAGAGTGTGAAGGGTGTGTGGACAGAAATTCAGGTACTCTGCCACCTGCAGCCTGTGACATTTTTTGCCATAATTTTATGCTTTCTCGGGGATCAAATCCTGCTTTGGCCATGATTTCCAGGCCATACAAATCGGCCTCACTTTCATGAGAGCGGCTAAATGGCATGATAATGCCATATTCTGCACCAACTCCAAGTAGGCCAAGGGCTTTTTGTCCTAAAAGTGTTTCTGGTCTTGCCGCCGCCTGAATCAAGGCAACTGTACCTAGTACCGCTGCTTTTTGTGACATGCGTTCATTACCGTGTCGCAACAGTACATGACTAATTTCATGGCCAACTACGGCAGCCAATTGATGTTGGTTATCAACCAGATCAATCAAGCCGGTATAAATGCCAATTTTTCTTCCAGGCAAAGCAAAGGCATTCAGTTGCTTATCCTCGAAAACCACAACTTCCCAATTACCGCCAACAACACCGATCAATGCATCGGTAATACATTTAACAAACTGGATGTATTTCTGATTGGTGCTGATACGCTTTTTTTGTTTCATTTCCTCAAAAGCAGTCAATCCCATCTGACTGACCTGGCTTTCTGGCATAAAAGCCAGTTGTGACCGGCCTGCCATGTTTGTTTGACATGCAGGAACCATGAGAGAAATTAATAAAACAAAAAGCAGCTTTTTCATCATTGTCTGTTTACCAATGGTGTCAATGTATAATCAGGGGGCATTTTACCTCAATTCAAGAACTTGATGAAATTTATAGGCATTGATGGTTGTAAAGCGGGTTGGTTTTATGTCGGTTTTGATCAGAAGAACGACTGGCAGATAGGTGTTTTTGAAAAAATTGCCGATTTTTTGAATACTTTGCTTGCGGCTGATTTGGCTTTGATCGATATTCCTATTGGTATTAAATCGGAAGGAATAGATGACAGGGTGTGCGATGTTGAAGCAAGGTTAAGACTGAAGCCAAAACGTAGTTCCAGTGTTTTTCCTGTTCCTTGTCGGAGTAGTTTGAACGCAGTGAATTATCAGCAGGCAAGCGAAATCAATTTTGAGAAAACAGGCAGGAAGCTTTCAAAGCAAACCTGGAATATTATGCCAAAGATCAAGCAGGTTGATGATTTTCTGGTTTCAGAAAAAAGCAGAGTCAATATAAGAGAAATGCATCCCGAACTTTGTTTTTGGGCTTTAAATCAGCGACAAGCCATGGTCCATAATAAAAAGACACTGCAAGGTTTTTTAGAACGTAAAACGTTGTTAAACAAATTTTGTCAGAATACCGATGGCATTTTCAAGCAGGCGCGGTCATGTTTTTCAAAAAATCATTTAGCGGACGATGATATTCTTGATGCATTAGTGGGTGCAGTGACGGCGCGTTGTTATGAAAATCTTGCCAGTTTGCCCCAGAATCCGCAATACGATGACATGAATTTACCGATGGAAGTGGTTTTCGCCGAAATAAACGAGCAACAGGCAATTATTGAGACGCCCGCGGGTTTTTTACAGCTTTATGCAAGGGGGAATGAATTGGTTCAGGCTGAATGGATAGTCGAGGAGACTTCTCCCAAGCCAGCTAAAGGAAAGTTTTTGAAAAATGTTGTTCAACAGATTCAGCAATATTGGCAGAATCCCGGTACTAAATTTTTTGTCAATCGTATTCAACAGGGAACCGAATTTACCAACAAAGTGTGGCAGGCATTGGAACAAATACCGTCGGGGCAAACCCGTACTTATGGAGAACTGGCCCAAGCACTTGGTACTAGCTCCAGAGCAGTAGGAAATGCTTGCCGAAAAAACCCTTACCCTTTAATAGTGCCATGCCACCGCGTTGTGTCAGCAAAAGGTCTAGGCGGCTATGATGGCGCTACAGCCGGTGAAAAACTAACCATTAAGCAAAAATTGCTGGCACATGAACA
>CAZGYJ010000113.1:0-9957 GCA_964530345.1 uncultured Methylomonas sp. | reverse complement strand
GATAAAACAATATAACTATGTTAAATGCCAGAATTATTCTCGGTTAAAAGACGTTTTTTTTGAAAAAACTGATTTTCATTGATCGGCAAAAACTCAATAATATGCCAAATCAGTTACAATAGTTATTTTTTTCATAATTTAAGTCCTTGTCTGAAAATATTATTCGTATCGCCACCCGAAAAAGTCCTTTAGCCCTATGGCAAGCAGAATATGTTGCCAGCAGACTAGTAGAAATTTTTCCAAACCTTAAAACCGAATTGGTAAAAATGACTACGCGAGGCGATAAAATTCTTGATGCGCCTTTGGCTAAGGTCGGAGGAAAAGGTTTGTTTGTGAAGGAGTTAGAGCAGGGGATGCTGGATGGGAATGCTGATATTGCAGTTCATTCAATGAAGGATGTTCCTGTTGAATTTCCTTCGGGACTACATTTGGCAGCTATTTTGACTCGCGAAGATCCACGCGATGCTCTGGTTTCAAATCATTATTCCTCAATCAATGATTTGCCTGAAAATGCGCGCATTGGGACATCAAGTTTACGCCGTGAATGTCAGATCAAAGAAAAATTTCCCAATGCAGAAATTATTCCTCTGCGAGGTAATGTCAATACCCGCTTATCGAAGTTGGATGCTAACGAATATGATGCCATTATTCTTGCGGTAGCAGGGCTAAAACGCTTGGGGTTTGAGGACAGGATTAGTCAAGCACTGTCAGCTACACAAAGCTTGCCAGCGATAGGTCAAGGGGCAATTGGAATTGAATGTCGTAGCAATGATCGGCGGATTAACGAGATCATTCAGGTTTTGCATGATGAACAAACCAGTATTTGTGTTGTTGCGGAAAGGGCAATGAATGAAACCTTGCATGGAGGTTGTCAAGTCCCGATTGCAGGGTTTGCACAAATTGATCAAGGATGGTTAACCCTAAGAGGCCTGGTTGGAAAGCCTGATGGCAGTATTATCTACCGAACCAGAAAAAATGGCTCTACCGATCAAGCGGCTGAAATTGGTAAGCAAGCAGCTGAAGAATTGTTAAATCAGGGCGCTGATAAAGTTTTAAGTGAACTATACAACTGATTTCAAAGTTCTGGTTACCCGTCCTGAAAAACAGGCAGAAAATTTATGTTTTTTGCTAGAACAAATAGGCGCGAAGCCAGTCAAAATGCCCGTATTAAAGATTGTTGCTGTTGAGCCAATTGCTAAAATTAGAGAGGCTTTAAGCGATATACAACAATATCAATGGCTGATTTTTGTTAGTGCTAATGCGGTAAATTTTGCTCTTAGTGCGAATAATGGGAAAATACCGAATCTGCTGGGTAGTAAAATCATTGCGATCGGGCAAGCGACGGCAAGCGCATTGAAAAATGTGGGAATTGATGTTGATTTGGTACCAAAACAGGGCTTTAATTCAGAAGCGGTTTTAGCCTTGCCAGAACTTCAACAGTTTAATGGCGTAGCGTGCCTGATCGTTCGTGGTCAAGGTGGTAGGGAATTATTACGGGAGACATTAGAAGAGCGTGGCGCACGGGTTGAATATTTGGAAGTATATCGCAGAATGCTACCAAAAGTGGATACAAATCCTGTATATAACTTATTGGATAAAAAAGAACTTGATGTCGTTACTATTACAAGTGTTGAGGCGTTGAATAACTTGTTGAAAATTTTAGGATCAAAAAAGCTGCAATTATTTTCAATTCCTTTAGTCGTTATTAGTGAGCGAATTGGTAAAATGGCAGCAGAACTCGGTTTTAAACAAATTATAATTTCACAGCAACCAACAGATACAGCGCTCGTTGAGGCAATACAAAAGGGGAGGAGAAGTGTCAGAAGCAATTGAGAAGCAAGAGAATATTGAAGATAAATCTGGCGGCAATGTCCAGGAATCTGATATTTCACCACAGGATTCAGAGGCAAAGCCAAAACGTTCCAAAGCTGGATTTTGGTTTGGTATCATTATTTTATTTTTGGTGCTGATATTGGCTGGCGCTGGTTTTTATTTGCTGCAACAACTTCGGGATCAACAGAAAGATATTGGTGGAGAAGTCAATGAGGGCGATCAGCGAGTCATTGAGTTAAGCAAGCAAATCTCCGGTTACCAGTCACAGTTATCTGCACTTCAAACGCAAGTTGCAACATTAACTTCTGATTTGGCAAATAAAGATGAATTTTTTAACAAAAAACTAGCGGATTTTGCAAAACTGCATCAGCAAAAATTGGAGTTAACCGTTGAAAAAATAAATAAATCCATGCAGCGAATACAACGTCAACTTGGGAAAACCCGTGGTGATTGGTTGATTGCAGATGCTGAATATTTACTGAGTATTGCCAATCAGCGTTTGATGTTGGTGGGCGATTTGAATACGACCAAGGAAGCTCTGATCGCGGCTGATCAAAGGCTCAGGGAAAGTGGTGATGCTGCTGCTTATAAAATCAGGGAAGAAATTGCAAAAGAAATCGCTAAATTAGACAAAGTACATGCGCCCGATATTGTCGGGGTATATGCCAAAATTCAATTATTAATTGATAATGTTGATAAGCTTGCTACCCTGCTGCCTTATGAAGGGAAGGAAATCACCCATACTGAACATAAACAGGAGGTTCAGGATCAGGCACACACACATGATTTACTGGATTCTGCATTGATTGAACTGGAAGGTTTGGTGACTATCAGACATACAGAACAGCCAGTAAAAGCAATCTTGACAGTCGAGCAGGCCGAATTTTTAAGGCAGCAACTTAGAATAAAATTGGAGTTGGTAAAACTGGCGCTAGTTCAACAACATGGAGCTTTGTTTGAAAAAAGTATTCAGGAGACAAAAAAATGGTTAGCTGAAAATTTTGCCCACAATAAAGATAGCGACAGTTTCTCCAAGGAACTGGACAGGCTAAGTGCTGTTCAGATAAAGGCTCAGTTTCCAGACATCAGCAAATCTTTGAAAATGCTCAGAGATATTGTCAAGTTGAGAATTGAAACAGATAAATCCTTGCATGAATCTGGGAAATCAGTCTCTGGATCAAAACAGCAAACAAAGCCACAACCGGCGGAAACTGAATTACAACAGGGAGGCTGAGTGTGAAAAGCATTTTTTGGTTTTTAGGGGCGCTACTGTTAGCGGTTGCGCTTGCATTTGGCATTCATCATTGGCTTTCTCAATTTGAAAGTCCTGGTTATGTGTTGATGGGGATTGGACATTGGTCTCTTGAAACATCATTTGTGGTTTTTGCGACTGCTCTGATCATTATTTTTGCTTTATTATATTTTTTGTTTCGTTTTTTTGGCTGGCTGTTTCGGTTACCGGGAAAACTTAAGGAAAAAGGTCAGCAGTTGAAAAAAGTAAAGTCACAAGAAGCGTTAATAAATGGATTGGTAGATTCTGCAGAAGGTAATTGGGCAGATGCCGAAAAAAAATTAATTAAACACGCATCAAACAGTACCGCTCCGTTACTGCATTATTTAACTGCTGCTCGGGCTGCTCAGGCTAGAGGTGCACTTGATAAACGCGATAAATATCTGGCTGATGCTGGAAAAATGCATCCTGATTCTGAAGTTGCAGTGGGGTTGACTCAAGCAGAATTGTTTCTTTCCGGAAATCAGTTTGATGAGGCATTAGAAACATTGACGAAGTTGCATTCTATTGATTCGGGTCATGCCAGCGTTTTGAAATTGTTACATCAAACATACCAGAAAGCCGGAAAATGGGATGCGTTAAGGAAATTAATTCCGACGTTGCAGAAAAATAAAGTTATGATGGAGGCTGAGGTTAAGTTACTCGAAGCTGAGACTTTCAGTTCCTTATTAAAAGAAGCGGCGGAAAAAGCTGATCCTGATGAAATTCAAGCGCTTTGGCAGAGTATTCCCGATTATATTAAATCAATAAAAGGTATTTCTGCCATTTATTTTGCCGCAATGGTTGAAGCCAATGCAGGTGATCGGATTGAATCAGAATTGGCCAAGGTCTTGGATGAAAGCTGGGATGAAACCCTGTTGGTTATCTACGGTAGTATTGTTTCTGAAGATCCAGCAACGCAGCTAGAAAAAGCTGAAAGTTGGTTGAAAAAACATCCAGATGATCCGGTATTGTTGCGGATGTTAGGTCGGTTAAGTATTCAGCTTGGGGATGCCTATAAAGCCGAAACTTATTTGACCAAAAGTATCACTTTGGGTCCAACGGTTGAAGCGTATCGCTTGCTGGGTAATTTTTTCTCTGAGCAGGGCGATAAAGACCGCGCAAATGAATGTTATAAAAAGGGGCTGGAGCTGGCTTCTGAGGAAGTTGTCGAGCATGTTATCGAAGCTGATTATTCCTAGCTTAGGAACGTGCATGAAATATCTTGGGCAACAGGCTTGTCTTTTTATTCGTTTTCTTGCGTTGTAAAAAATAGTTACATAGCTGGCTATGCGCCTACTTCTTCGCTTTGAATACGAATAAAAATACTGCGCCAGTTGCTCAGCTTATACCATGTGCGGTCCTTAAAAATTTTATGGCTTTTCAGCAAGAAAAATAGCACGTATTGGCGCTGGGTGCCCTTCAATAGTTTTATTGGGGTTTTCTGGGTGGAGAAAATCTTTCAGGGATTGGGATTGCATCCAGGGAGTACTACGTTGTTCTTTTATGGTGGTTTTAGTAACGTCAATCAGACGGATATTTGTAAAGCCACTGCGTTTTAGCCAGGTTTGCAATGATTCACTGCAGGGTATGAACCAGACATTACGCATTTGGGCGTAGCGATTTTCTGGTACCAGTACCTGGTTATTTTCACCTTCAATAATCAGGGTTTCAAGAATTAACTGACCGCCCGGTCGTAAACAATCTTTTAATTCCAGTAAATGATCAAATGGCGAACGCCGGTGGTACAGTACACCCATGGAGAAAACTGTGTCGAATAACGATAAACTTGGCGGTAGATCTTCTAATCTCAATGGTAAAATATAATTTGCGGCCTCACCATATAATCGGCGAATGGCATGAAATTGCATAACATGACGTAATGCCGGATCAATACCTATGACCATTTTTGCATTCTCACCCAATATGCGCCAACAATGATATCCATTACCACAACCAACATCCAATACGGTTCTGTTTTGCAGTGGTTCGATATGATCAATAAGCCGGTTCCATTTCCAGTCAGAACGCCATTCGGTATCTATTTCAATTCCAAATAAGGAATAAGGGCCTTTCCTCCAGGGGCGAAGTTGCTTTAATGCCAGATTCAATTGTTCCCGGTTTTGTTGGCTAATTTCTGCTGCTTTTCCGATTGTAATGACAGAAGAATCTAGTTTTTTGAATTGGCTATTTATAACCGGAATTTGTTCAATAATATTTAACCATTCTGATAGATGTCCATGATTGGAAGTTTCCATGGCTTTTGGTAGTTGTTCAGTTAACTGGTCTACCCACTGTTCTGCATCTTGCTCGGTCAGAAATTGGTAAAGAGCCTGATATTCCATTATTTTAAAGCCAGCAAGGAGGCAAAATTAAAATATTGGAACCAGACTTCAGCACTATTAAAACCGCTATCCAGTAATCTTTGTTGATGTTGTTCCAGTGTTTCAGGTATTAGGACATTTTCCAAGGCTGTTCTTTTCTGACTGATTTCAAGTTGACTATAACCATTTGCTGTTTTAAAAAGGTGATGCATTTCAGTTTGCAAAGACTCCTGGGCTGGATCAGTAAATGCCAGTTTTTCGGATAAAATCAAAATACCGCCAGGTAACAAACCCTGATAAATTTTGTTGATCAAGTCTTGTCGATCATTTATTGGAATAAATTGTAATGTAAAATTGATAACAACTACCGAAGCGTATTCAATATTTATATCGCGAATATCGGATTCAACAAGCTCAACATTGATCGGTGATGGATCTTGGGTGATTAGTTCCTCGCAGCGTTGCAACATCGCTTGGGAGTTGTCGACAGCGATAATATGACAATCTTTTTCGTCAATATGGTGGCGCATGGATATCGTAGCGGCACCTAATGAGCAACCAAGGTCATAGCATGCACTCCCAGGCTGGACAAATTTTGCTGCTAACAAACCAATAGCGGAAATAATTGTGTTATAGCCTGGAACCGAGCGGATAATCATATCCGGAAAAACTTTCGCAACGGTGTCATCAAATTTGAACGGTCCGGTTTGATTCACCGGATTGGCATAAATTAAATCTTTATCTTTCATAGCCGAATCATTAAAAAACTGGTAGATTCTATCAAATTTGATGTTTATATTAATTAAACTTATGCAGCAAAATGATATCAGCAAGGTAAAAGAATATTTATTGTCACTTCAGAACATAATTTGTTCTGCAATAGAAATTCAGGATGGAGGAAGCGAATTTGAAGAAGATAGCTGGCAGCGGCAAGAAGGTGGTGGCGGTAGAACTCGTGTGTTGACGGGGGGTAATATTTTTGAACAAGCGGGTGTGAATTTTTCGCATGTTTTTGGTGAACAACTACCGCACTCTGCTACAGCAAAAAGGCCTGAATTAGCGCAACGAAAATTTCAGGCGATGGGAGTTTCTCTGGTCATTCATCCGGATAATCCTTATATACCCACATCGCATGCTAATGTGCGGTTTTTTATTGCTGAGAAGCCGGGAGAGCCGGCAATATGGTGGTTTGGAGGCGGTTTTGATTTAACTCCGTACTATCCCTTTGAAGAAGATGCTATTCATTGGCATGAAGTTGCTAGAGAGGCCTGTTTGCCTTTTGGTAACGATGTTTATCCTAAGTATAAAAAGTGGTGTGACGAGTATTTTTTTCTAAAGCATCGTGGTGAGACCAGGGGTGTTGGAGGGCTGTTTTTTGATGATTTAAATGCCCATGGATTTGATCAATGCTTTGCCTTTATGAAAAGTGTTGGCGATCATTATTTGGATGCCTATATACCTATCGTAGAAAAAAGAAAGAGTATGGCGTTTGGCGAACGTGAAAAATCATTCCAGCTCTATCGGCGTGGACGATATGTAGAATTTAATCTGGTTTATGATCGTGGAACTTTGTTTGGTTTGCAATCAGGTGGCAGGACCGAGTCGATTCTTATGTCTTTGCCTCCGGTTGTGAACTGGCGTTATAACTGGCAGCCAGATCCCGGAAGTGCTGAAGAAAAATTATACAAAGAATTTCTAAAGCCCCGGGATTGGTTGGGGTAATCTTCGGAACGTGCAAGGAATAACTTGAACAACTGGCTTGTCTTTTTATCCATCTTCTGCGTTGTAAAAATAGTTACATAGCAGGTTATGCGCCTATTTTTACGCCTTGAATACGAATAAAAATACTGCGCCAGTTGCCCAACTTATTCCGTGCTCGTTTCTTAGGAATTCAAGTTGGCATTGGACTGGTTTTTCTTTTTCAGTTCGGCAATGACGGCATCGAGTGAACCTTTTTGTCTGATCATTTCACTGAAAGTATTTCTATTGGTTATGACCATACTAATACCTTCAATTTTGACATCATATATTTTCCATTGTCCTTTGCGTTTAGCCATATAATAATCAACACTGACTGGCGCTTTTCCTGGTTGCAGAATGTGGGTTTTTACCACTGTTTTTTTTGCGCCTTCTTTCAATTTCAAGGGCAGAAATTTGATAGTCCAGTCCTGAAATTGCGTAGTGAATGCGGAGGAGTATGTTCTAACTTGAAGGTCTCTGAATTCACGTGTAAATTCCAGTTTTTGTTCTTTAGTAGCAGTACGCCAGTATTTGCCCAGAACCAGTGCTGACATGCGGAATGCATCGACATGAGGAAATAATTCCTGCTTGATGTATTCAGCAACAAGATTGGGACTTTGGGCAAAATCAGGCTCTTTTAATTTCTGTTTTAGCTTTTCCGATAAATCATAAATAATTTTTTGTGGAGGAGCTAAAGAGGCGTTAGCTGTCAAGACAGTTGAAAAGCCTAAAAACAGGCTAAAAGTTACATAATAAAAAAACCGGAAGACTGTTTTGCTGTTCCTTACCATTTTTGTACCTTAAGAGTTGTGTATTGTATTTATTACTTGGTTAATTACCACAGCGCAAATGCTTAAGTATAATATTAATTTACGATAATATGATTATTTTCACAATATATTACATCTCATGTCTAATATAAACATTAATTTTCCCATCACCAGAAAAAGAAGACTGCGCAGTAATGAATTCTCCCGCCGACTGGTTAGGGAAACCCATTTGTCTGTAAATGATCTGATATATCCCATGTTTGTTACTGAAGGGCAGGGGGAAAAAGTTGTTATTCCTTCTATGCCTAATGTTTTCCGTTTCTCGCTGGATTTATTATTGGAAGAAGTTTCGGAAATTGAACAATTGGGAATTCCAGCAGTAGCATTGTTTCCGGTTATTTCGCAAGAAAAAAAGACATTAGAAGCAGAAGAGGCCTTTAATCCTGAAGGATTGATCCAGACAACGGTTCGTTCTCTGAAGCAACAATTCCCCGACTTGGGGATAATTACTGATATTGCGTTGGATCCTTATACCTCACATGGTCAAGATGGTTTGATTGATGAATCAGGTTATGTACTAAATGATCAAACTGTTGATATATTGGTCAAGCAGGCTTTGTCACATGCCGAAGCAGGGGCTGATGTGGTCGCTCCTTCAGATATGATGGATGGCCGAATTGCTGCAATACGTCAGGCTTTGGAAACTAACAGGCATGTCAATACACTAATTTTGGCCTATTCGGCTAAATATGCTTCAAGCTTTTATGGGCCTTTCCGGGATGCCGTTGGTTCTTCCACGAATTTGGCTGGAGCGAATAAATATAGTTATCAAATGGATCCGGCCAATACCAATGAAGCTCTGCATGAAGTTTTACTGGATATTCAGGAAGGGGCAGATATGGTGATGATAAAACCGGGAATGCCATATCTTGATATTATTCAAAGAGTTAAAGAAAAATTTCAGGTTCCTACTTTTGCTTACCAGGTTAGCGGTGAATATGCGATGCTGAAAGCAGCTGCGGAAAAAGCTTGGCTGGATGAAAAAGCAGTGGTCATGGAGTCATTATTATCTTTCAAGCGCGCTGGATGTGATGCGATTCTTTCCTATTATGCAAAACAGCTTGCAAAATGGTTACAAGAGGAACGCGAGTGAGTACTGTCAAGCCAGATAAATATGCTGTTTTTGGTTCACCAATAAAACATAGCAAGTCACCTATTATTCACCAATTATTTGCTGAGCAAACTGGCCAAAATATAAGCTACGATGCAATCGAAGTCAGTGCAGATGATTTCATCAAATCAGTGAATACTTTTTTTGCAGGAGGTGGTAAAGGATTAAATTGCACTGTGCCATTAAAAGGGTTGGCCTGGAAGTATGCGGAAAATAAATCTGAACATGCCGAATATAGCAAGGCTGTAAATACATTGATTTTGCAAGATGATGGTTCTGTTTATGGAGACAATACTGATGGAATAGGTCTGGTTAGGGATTTAAACAATAATCAGGGAATTAGTCCGAATGGCAAACGAATTTTGATTTTAGGTGCAGGAGGAGCAAGTCGAGGAATTCTTGGGCCGCTTTTGGATCAGTTGCCTATGAGTGTTTTTATTGTCAATAGAACTGTATCGAAAGCCTTGGAATTAGCGAATCAATTTGCAAAAAAGGGAATGGTTTCGGGTTGTGGGTATGCTGATTTGTATGATAAAAAATTCGATTTAATCTTGAATGCAACGTCAGCAAGCTTGAGTGATCAATTACCACCATTACCTGAAGGCATATTGGAAAAACAGGGTGTCTGTTACGATCTGGCCTATGGTAACGAGCCGACAGCATTTGTTCGTTGGGGATTTGAAAATAAAGCGGAAAAAAGTTTGGATGGTTTGGGTATGCTTGTTGAGCAAGCGGCGGAAGCTTTTTATTTATGGCGAGGCGTCAGGCCAGATACAGGCTTGGTTATTCGTGAACTAAAAAACAGGATTCAGTAACGGATTGTAACTATTCAGCGTATTTAATTTAACT
>CAZGYJ010000112.1:0-10067 GCA_964530345.1 uncultured Methylomonas sp. | reverse complement strand
AACTGTTTTAGTAACGCAGCTATCGGCAAAAACTCAGTCGTTAGAAATCCGCAGTGGTGGCCACGCGAAGTATATAATCTGAATCCGTAACTTCACTACGGCACAGGTGACAAGCAAGGTATAAGGACTATAAACCATAAATCAGTAAATTAATATTTTAATATATATTAAAATATAGATAATAATGTTATTGAACACATCCTGAATTAAGACGATGAAATTATTAACCAAAATTGATACTTTCAAACAAGAAATCATATTTGTGCTAATAATTAAACTTATATTAATTGTTAGTCTCAAATATGCTTTTTTCAATAATCCTGTCAGTAAAAATCTGACCAATGAAGATATTGATCGTGTTTTTCTAGGCACAACTCAACCCAAGGAGCCTTTATCATGATTTCTGAAGAAGTCGTTGATTTGTCGCGTTTGCAATTTGCAATTACCGCGTTATACCATTTTCTGTTTGTACCATTGACGCTAGGCTTGTCTTTTATTCTGGCGATTATGGAATCCTCCTACGTGATGACCGGCAAACAAATTTATAAAGACATGACCCGATTCTGGGGGAAATTATTTGGCATTAACTTTGCCCTTGGGGTTACTACTGGACTCACTCTTGAATTTCAGTTTGGCACCAACTGGGCCTATTACTCCCATTATGTCGGTGATATTTTTGGAGTACCCTTGGCACTTGAAGGTCTGGTAGCCTTCTTTCTGGAATCGACTTTGATCGGTCTATTCTTTTTTGGCTGGGATCGATTAACCAGGGTGCAACATTTAGCTTGTACCTGGTTATTAGCATTAGCCAGCAATATGTCTGCGTTGATGATTCTAATTGCCAATGGTTGGATGCAAAATCCGATTGGCGCTGAATTTAATTACGAAACCATGCGCATGGAAGTTTCCAGCTTTTCTGAAGTTATTTTCAATCCAGTCGCTCAGGTGAAATTTGTTCATACTGTTGCAGCCGGTTACTGTACAGGGGCAATGTTTGTTCTTGGCATTAGCTCTTACTATTTATTAAACAGACGTGATCAGGCCTTTGCCATCCGTTCGTTTGCCATTGCCGCTGCATTTGGCTTTGCTGGAGTCATGTCGGTAATTGTTTTAGGTGACGAAAGTGGTTACACAGCTGGCGAGGTACAAAAAGTTAAACTGGCTGCCGTTGAAGCAGAATGGGAAACAGTTGAACCACCGGCTGCCTTTACCATTTTTGGTTTACCTGATCAGGAAAAAATGATTACTGAACATGCCATCAAGGTTCCCTGGTTGTTAGGACTGATAGGCACCCGGTCTATCGAACATCCCATCATTGGAATCAAAGACATTCTCGAAGCAAATGAACAGAAAATTCGTGATGGTATGGTTGCTTACGGACTACTACAACAATTGAAATCAGGTCAAAAAGACGACAACACAAAAGCTCAATTTGAACGTCATAAAAAAGATCTTGGTTATGGCTTACTATTAAAAAAATATACCGACAATGTAGTTGATGCCACTGAAGAACAAATCCAGTTGGCAAAAAAAGATACGGTTCCAAAAGTTGCACCACTTTTCTGGGTATTCCGAATTATGGTAGCGTCTGGATTTACCATGCTACTAATTTTTGGCATCGCATTTTATGCCAGCTCAACTCAAAAAGTCATGCAATATCGATGGCTTTTATGGGCAGCTCTGTATGCAATTCCGTTACCCTGGATTGCCTGTGAAATGGGCTGGATAGTGGCAGAATATGGTCGCCAACCCTGGACTATTTCTGGCATTTTACCCACACATTTAAGTGTTTCGACCCGGACATCAGGCGATCTTTTTCTAAGCCTGGCTGGCTTTATCGGCTTTTATACTTTGCTGTTTATTGTGGAAATGTTTTTGATGTTCAAATATGCCCGCTTGGGGCCGAGTGCATTGCATACTGGCCGTTACTATTTTGAAAAAATTGGAGGTTCAGCATGACTTTGGACTATGAAACTTTAAAAGTTATCTGGTGGCTGTTTATAGGAATCTTATTCATTGGCTTCGCCATAATGGATGGCTTCGATTTAGGAATTGGTACTTTATTGCCTTTCATCGGAAAAACTGATGAGGAGCGACGGGTTTTGCTAAATGTCGTTGGTCCCACCTGGGAAGGTAATCAGGTTTGGTTTGTAACTGCTGGCGGGGCTTTGTTCGCAGCATGGCCGCAAGTTTACGCCACCGCTTTTTCAGGGTTTTATTTTGCCTTGCTATTAATCTTATTTGCATTGTTCTTTAGGCCGGTGGGTTTTGATTATCGCAGCAAATTACCTGATCCCCGATGGCGAAATGCCTGGGATTGGGGATTGTTCATTGGAGGCATGGTTCCTGCTCTGGTCTTTGGTATTGCTTTCGGTAATTTATTGCAAGGTGTGCCATTTCATTTTGACACCGATTTGCGTTCCTATTACACCGGAAGTTTCTGGGGTTTGCTAAACCCATTCGGAATTTTGGCCGGATTAATCAGTTTATCCATGTTGATCATGCAAGGCGCCATCTATTTGCAACTTAAAACCGAAGGTGTTATTGCCGAACGCAGCAAAAAGGCTATATTCTGGTCAGGTATTATTTTTTTGATCCTATTTCTACTCGCAGGGCTCTGGCTTGCTTACGGCATTGATGGCTATCGCATAGTCTCAATGGGTAAACTGGACGCAGCGCCCAATCCATTAGGAAAAATCGTTCAAACAGAAACTGGGGCGTGGATGGATAATTATTCCTATTTCAGCTGGTTGTTTATGGTACCAATGATGGCAATTATCATGACCATTTTTACTATGTTACTCTCTCGCCTTAACAAACCGGGACTTGGTTTCATCACCAGCAGTTTAACAGTAACCGGTGTTATTTTGACTGCCGGAATTTCAATGTATCCGTTTATTTTACCCTCCAGTAGTTCACCCAACAGTAGCCTGACTATCTGGGATTCAAGTTCCAGCTATATGACCTTGAAAGCCTTATTCTGGTCGACAGTCGTCTTTTTACCTATTGTTATTATGTATACCAGTTGGGTTTATCGAGTATTGCGTGGCAAAGTTACGGTAAAGAAAATCCGCGAAAACACTCATACAGCTTACTGATATAAGGAGATTAACCATGTGGTATTTTACCTGGATATTAGGTGTTTTACTCGCCTGTGCTTTTGGCATTATCAACGTATTGTGGCTGGAAGCCCAAGAGGCATTGGATCAAGAATCCATCATCCTTGATCCATTAACCCGGTTACCTACCCGGGTCAGATTTCTGGAAGTTTTAGAAAACCGGATAGGGGATTATAAAACCGACCAGATTCCATTTTCAGTGATGTTCATCAGCATGGATGCATTTCAAAAGCTTTCAGAAAAAGAAGATAATGAGCATGTTAATAACATGGCAATGACTATTGCCGAGGTCATCAAGAAAAACATCAGACTACCTCATGACTTTATTTCTCGTTACGATGCAGCAACGTATACGGTTATATTACCTGGCGCGACTGCCAACATCGCTAAAACCATTGCAGAACGAATTTGTGAAAATACCGTAGAGCAAACCAAACTGCCAACAAATGACTCCATCATTAGTATTGGCGTCGCTGAATACCCTGCTCTAATTGGTGATAATATCGATGACTCAATACAAGAACAAGTCACTATACTGCTTGAAGAAACTGATAAAGCATGCAAAAACGCTCAAAAGCAGGAAAAAAACAGTTGTTGTTGCGCAAATGAAATAATTTTGAGTTAAATGATTGTACCAGCAATATTCATTGGACTATTTTTCATGATTGTTTTGCCATTATTCTTAGGATTGTTTTTTATGTTTGCTTCCTACATTTTTATAAGCCTGGCTGGGGCGACCTTGCTAAGTTATTGTTCAAAAAAAATATTGGAAGCGATCTATCTGTTTTTTTCGATTCCTGCCAGACTTAAAAAACAAATGCAAAACTTCAGAAAAAAACGGGATTATTTGAAATACACTTATTACAAAAAAAACCAATTAATTTGGAAAAAAACCATTTCCAAACAACAATCCCTGCATGATAAAAACACAAAAAATCAGTTACGTTTATTGGTAAAGTCGACAAAAAAACAGCTCCACTTAAATCGAAATCACCTGTCTTATGAACAACAAAAAGAAATTCAGCGAACTATCAAACAGTGCATATCCCAACTTGATATGGTCGAGTTACTCAAAATTAATTTTAGATTGCTTGCTTTAAACCAACAATCACACCTGGTACTAATAGACACTCAGAACCAATAATGAATTCGACCATGACAAGCTCGAAGATAGCTTCATTTTTTATGAACCTGCTTAATTCGGTAAAATCTGAGAACCTACGCTGGCAACAAGAAAAACAACAACAAATATTCAGTCTAAAAAGAAGCAAGGAACGAGAAAAACATACTTTGCAAGCGGAGTTAGAAAAACAAAAAGCCGAGTTTTCTTTTCATCTCACGAAAATGAAACAACAACATGAAGCAAGCCTGACAATGTTCAAAGCTGAATGTGAACAGCAAATCCGGGACTACAAACAATATCTGGACTCTATCGATCAACTAAAAACCCTGATTCAGAAAAGTTATTCCCACCTCCCAGATGCTGTTTCGCTAACCATACACCACCATGCCAAACAAATATTGAAACAAATGTGGCAGTGTCAGGACATTGAAAAAAAGCTACAACATGAAACCCGTTTAATCGAATTGATGACGACTGTGCATCAAGACACGCTTGAGTCAGCAGACCAAAGTCATTCTGTAACACAACTGCCGAAACGTACGCTCGAACTTATCAAGTTACCACAAAGTAATGACCATTAAGGCTAGGAATCTTTCGGATTAAGGAAGATTCTACTGCGGCATTTGAAATTACCTCGCCACGAACCTTTTAACCCAACATTCTCCAAGACCAAGTAAGACTGAGACCTTCTTAAAAACATCTGTTTTCCTCAGTTTGCATTACCGACTCCTTCAAATAATCTTAGTTTTCCTTCTGAAAATCGAGGCAGTAATATCCTGGCACGAAAAATATCAACTATCCTTAATTATCCAACCACCAACTTTACCTAACAATTTTGTCAATGAAATGTTTTAAATACTGTTTTTCGCTCATTAGTATTTGTACTTTTTTAATAAGTTGCTCCAATACGACTGCTCAACAGCAACAAATATTATCCACTCAACCAGAAACCTTATCGCCCAATAAAAACTGGTGGTACGCCCGCTTTGTCATTAACTGGCCTGAGAACGAATCACCTCATTGGTATATTGACGTACTTCTCGCTGACAAAGTAATTAGGCCGGTTCTTTTACAAAATCATGAGCAAATCAAGTTGTGGAGATTTCATCGACGAGCGGGAAGAAAATGGGGGCACATTTTTAGTTTTATTTTTTATGCAGAACCGGAAGTTGCAAAACAAGTATATCGTGAAATCGGTCAAAACCCCATCTTATTCCATTTACTTGACGATGAGGTTGTAAAGAAATATACCACCGAAAATCTAAGCAATTTAAAACGACCCAACATCGAAGACACCAGTGACAAGCACTGGAATGAAATTATTCAAAAATCATGGCCTTACTACATTATGGGCGTTAGTGAAATGTGGCTGGATATGATTAATTTATTAGTAACCTTCAATAAAGAAAAACAAGAGCCGATACTGGAGCACTATTTACACATCCAAGAAGCCATCACCAAACTCTGGGAAAATGAGGGTGGGCATGCTTTTTTGCACCACCTGAATGCCTTATTTGCTTATCAACCAGTTGCCATCACCGAAAGACGGTTAATGAATTATTAAAATACCCAATGCAGTATTGATTTCTGACACTAAATTTTTTGCTGGCATCACTACGGAATGAGCATGAAATAACTTGGACAACTGACTTGTCTTTTTATCCGTCTTCTGCGTTGTAAAAATAGTTACATATACTTCGCCAGTTGTCCAACTTATTCCGTGCTCGCTCCTAATCAATTTCGTGGATGAGAAAAACATTTCTTTCCCACACCTGCCATTACCCCACAAAAAAACTTTTTCCAGACGAACTCAGTTTCAGGTCTCAATAATGGATTAAAAAAAATCTGTTACGATGACACTCTGTTTCGTTTTTTATGCAAAATGCAAGGAGTTTAAGGTGTCACAACATGAAAACCGTAATATTCAGTTAATCATCAAAATTTTGCTCACCGGGATTTTAATAGCCGCCCTGATTTATTTTTTTCACCCAGCTACTAGCCAATTCAGCATTGTTATCAATGGCGAACCTGTTGCCGATCCATTAGCCCGCCTTGCCGTCATTCCCTCCATCCTGGCAGTGTTATTTTTTACCGGAATTCTCATCATACTTGCCTTTTTAGGCGCTGGAATGATGATGTTTTTCGGAATATTATCTTTTATTTTGTTAAGCATTTTCTTTATAGCCCCTTTTTCCTGGCCGCTACTTTTAATTATTTTTCTTATGATTTTATTGATGTCTCCCGGCGATAACAATAACAACTAATTCGCATGTTATTTATTAAACGGCTTTATTACTATTACCTGCTAAAGCGTTATGCTATCAAACATGAATTATGGGTAGAAAGTACAGAAGACATGCAATTATTACGGGGCCTCGACACGATGGAAAAAACCCGTTTACGCGAATTAAGCAGTTTGTTTATACATCAGAAAAATTTCATCGGAATAGAAATAGCAGTAACTAAAAAAATGCAGGTAATCATAGCTGTTCAGGCTTGTTTGCCGATTCTCACCCTTGGCATTGATTTATTAGATAAATGGCAAGATATTATTATTTATCCAAGTGCATTTTATATCAGTCGGGATGAACAGGACAGTAATGGCATCATCCATCATAAGGAAAGCATTTTAAGTGGCGAAGCATGGTCAAAAGGGCCAGTGATTTTGTCCTGGGATGATATTCAAGATGATTTGCAGCCGATCCATCAAGGTCATAATGTTATTATTCATGAAATTGCTCACAAACTGGATATGCTAAATGGTAAAGCCAACGGTATGCCGCCTCTACACCTGGAAATGCAATCAACACAGTGGACTGAAGCATTCAGTTCTGCTTTTCAAAGGCTAAATAAGCGCCTGGAACATCATCATCGAGTTTGTGTCAATCCTTATGCTGCAACAAGCCCAGCAGAATTTTTCGCCGTTTTTAGCGAATATTTTTTTTCTGCGCCAGAAATTTTACACAACCATTTCCCTGATGTTTATCAACAGCTGCAAATGTATTACCGACAGAATCCAATTGATCGTCAATAATGAACTATAACATTGAAATTAATATAGTTTTGAAAAAAATGGAATAATAAATCATGCTTGAATCAGTGCCGCCGTTACTGCTTAACTTTCTATTAACGATTGTCTTTTCCTTTATCGTCGGCCTGGAATTTCATAACTATCTCAAAAGCAACCAATTCCAGTTTGGATTTGGCAGCATTAGAACTTTTGTATTAATTGGTATGTTTGGATTTATCTTGTTCCAGCTAAATCCTAATGCACCTTTTTTTGTCTTAGGGATTGCTGTACTGGGAGTAATGCTGGGAATTTTTTACTGGCGACAAAGTGCATTAAAACATTATTCGCTACTCGAAATCATTATTGCACTACTGGTTTTTTTAATTGGGCCAGTCGCTGTGACTTTTCCAAGCTGGTTTTTGGTGTCTTTCGTGGTACTACTAATCCTAATGTTGGGCGAGAAACCAGTCATTCACCAATTTTCCGAGAATCTCGCAACCAACGAGATTGTTACTTTAGCCAAGTTCCTGATTATTTCCGGCGTAATTTTGCCTTTACTGCCAGATAAACAAATCGCAGAACTATTGCCAGTTACCTATTACAAAGTCTGGTTAGCAGTCCTTGTTGTATCAGGCTTTTCTTACCTAAGCTACCTGGCTCAGACCTATCTATTCAAAACCCGCGGTTTATTACTGACCGGTCTGCTTGGTGGTCTTTATTCTAGTACAGCCGCCACAGTAGTTATCAGTCGTAGAGCACAACATCTAAAAGACGATTGGGCAAATGTCTCCTCCGCCTTAATTATGGCGACGGCAATGATGTATTTGCGGTTGCTGGTAATCATATTTCTACTGGACAACTCAATAGGAAAAAATTTATTTGTTGCTTTTTTTTCATTCATTATCTTTTCATGCATCGCAGTGATCGGTTTACTGTATTTTGGTAAACGGGATATCCGCAAGCAATCTGCCGAAATGTCTCAACATCCTTTAGAACTACCCACTGCACTATTGTTTGCATCCATGTTTGTGCTATTTACCTTCATTACCCAAACCGTCATCAGCCATTTTGGTGATCACGGCCTTAATTTTCTCTCTGTTGTGGTCGGGTTTACAGATATTGATCCATTTATTTTATCCCTACTGTCTGGGAAATATTCAGTCCCGGAAAATGCTATCGTTGCAGCAGTTATCATTGCTAGCGGTAGTAATAATTTACTGAAAGCGGTTTATGCTTCCTTATTAACCCGAAATCGATCAGTAGTCCTCGCTGTTATTTGGCAGTTATTATTATCAGTTATTTCATTTTTATATGCATTTTACGAGTTTTAATAAAAAAAATTGCTGACTGGTTTTTAGTAAAAAACAGTGGCAATATAGGCTGAAAAACTCATTGGAATTGAGTGAATTAAAAGCATAATACCCTTCGCCCTTATCAGGATAATAAATGTCAGTGTCACCAAGTCGATCAACTCAGCCTTTATTGAGTGTCTATCTCGCCCCCTTTGCTTTACTCATTTTGCTATATTTGCTGATTATTGGTTTTGGTAGCGCTTGGCTCTATTATTCTGCCAAACATGCGCAAGCAGAACTGCTTGCTGACAATATAATAACAATTGTTAGTCCTTTTATTAAGCAACTAAAAAAACACTATATTGCCCATAAAGATTCCAACGAACCGAGTTTATTGAGTAAGAAAGTAGAACACTTATATAAAGTATTGCCTCATCTAAGACAGGTTTCCATAAGGGACCGAAAAAAGGGCTATGGGGTGCGATTAGCTTCGAATGGACAGCTTGTTGATGTTGAATTAGAGCCGCTTGAAACCAATCCTAAATCATTACTAGATAGCCATCAACTTGCACAACAATTACATCAACAAAAATCGACATTGTTTTCTGTGGATTTTGATTTGTCTCCAGACAAGTCAAACCCAGTACAGCTCAGTGTCGCATTTGATCGTGCTGGTTTAGTTGGTCAAATCAATGATATTTTACAAACGTTGATTCACGGAATGATTGGTCTCAGCACTCTTGGTCTTTTAAGTATTTTCATGGCAATCGCCATTGCTATTTACACTGGATTATCAACAAAAAAAATGGAGGCTCGGTTGCAACGAATATATCATCAGGCAGAAATGGGAAAATTATCGTCTAGCCTGGTCCATGATTTAAGGAATCCATTGGCCAGTATCAGAGCTAACATTCAAAACTTGCATATTACTCCAAATGAAACAAGCTTGATAATTAATGAGCTTGATCATGATTTACTTAGTATTGAGCAAAAACTGACTGACTTTTTAACCATGACAAAGCCCAGAAATAGTGGTTTTAAAACAATTAATACAAAACTCTTTTTTAATGAACTAATTAGAAAAATTGAACCATTATTTCAACAAAAAAATATCAAATTAGTTAGTGAAATAAGTAATAATTTACCTGCTCTCAAGGTGATCCCTGAAGATCTACGCAATGCAATATTAAATGTGTTGATGAATGCAAAAAATCATACGCCAGCGCAAGGACATGTGTGGATTAAAATTCAAAGTACTCGAAAAACTTTGCAAATAATCATTGAGGATGATGGCACTGGTATTGATAGCGCCATGATACCAAAAATATTTGAGCCTTTTTTCACCACTCGAGAAGAAGGACATGGCTTGGGACTCGCCATTGTCAAACGCATTGTAAAAGCTCATAACGGAAATGTTAAGGCAGAGAATCGTTTGCCAAATGGAGCGCGTTTTATTATGACCTTACCTATTAAATATGAACAATAATTTACCCGATCTTAATGGGCTTTGTATATTTCTAATA
>CAZGYJ010000111.1:0-10145 GCA_964530345.1 uncultured Methylomonas sp. | reverse complement strand
TGATGATGAAACGACACCGGAGCAATTAGTAAGACATTTGAAACACTTGACTAGTCATCTTTAATTATCGGAATTAGTTAGGTTTTTCGCTTGCCAAGGCATGGAAATTCAGTTTGCAATGAATTTTTTCTGATTCATGGGGTTTCGTACCCAATTATTCATTACTATTGGTTTGTTTTTTTGCAGTGGTTTCGTTCTTGCTAATGAAACTTATCTCCAACAACTGATAACCGAAGTCAGAATTAAACAGCTTTGGAAGCATCAGGGTTGGCAAGTATTAATTCATTATTCTCCCGCAATTATCGGAAAAAATGTTACCAGTCTGGTTGATGATCAAGGCTTTTTTTTATCGCCAGAAGGTAAACAATCACCTCAAGCCGAACTGGAGGCTACTTTAAGGCATCTGTTCAAATCAGAAATTAAGCCTCAAACATCCATTATTTGCCAATTTCCTGCTAGAGCTGCTTGGTTAATTAAAGAATTGGGAATTAATAGACAACGTTTACCTTCCATTAATTGCTCAAAACTTGAAAGCTGGTTAAAAAATATTAATGCTGGCGGAGTAACGTTGGTTTTTCCGGTATCTGTTTTAAATAGTCCTGCATCCATGTTCGGACATACTTTTCTGAGATTTGACCGGAAAGGAAAAAAGTGGCCGGATTTATTGGCATGGACGGTTAGTTATGCGGCTCGTTCTGAACGCGAAAGGGGTTTAGGATTCGCCCTGAAAGGGTTACTAGGGGGGTATCAGGGAAGGTTTAGCATGACGCCGTATTATGATCGGGTCAAAGAATATAGCGACATCGAAAGCAGGGATATCTGGGAATATCAACTGGCTTTTAATGAAAATGAAGTTCGTTCGCTGCTGCTGCATCTATGGGAGTTATTACCTGTTTATTCCGATTATTATTTTATTGATGAAAATTGTGCATTCCAGTTGCTTATGCTTTTGCAAGCAGCCAGGCCATCGCTTGACCTGGCCAGCCAATTCCGATGGGATGCTGCTCCTGCTGAAACTGTCCGGGCTGTTACTAAAATTCCTGGTTTGTTAAAAAAAGTCAATTTTAGACCATCTGCTCGACAAAATATTGTAACTCGAGCCAGTCAACTAACCTGGAACGAGCAGGCTATAGTGAGGCAATTGGCAGTGGGTGAAGTGACTATTACTAATGAAAATTTCAGCAAAAGAAGTTTGCAAAGCAGGACAAAAATTCTTGAGTTAGCCTATGAGTATGCTGCATATCTTGAATCTGCAAGTAAGAAAAACAGGCCACATTTGAATTTGGGGTTGTTTGCACAGAAAACGCAGCAACCATCCATTTTGCATGAATTACTGACTGCTCGTAGCCAGCTTTCTTTAAGACCTCAGCAGCCTGAAATTATTCCTCCACGTTATCGTCCTGATCAGGGGCATAGCGGCCATCGAATTGGTTTTCGATATGGGTTTGAAGATCCTTTGCAATTTTTACAACTAGATTTTCGTTGGGCCTATCATGATGCGTTTGATCCATCCAGTGGCTATATCAAAGGATCACAGCTGGAATTTTTTAAACCGGCGATTCGTTTTTATTTAAACAAGGAACGTGTTCAGTTTGAAGGTATTGATCTGGTAAACATTGTTTCAACACCTGAATATAATAATTTTATTCAACCTTTTTCCTGGGAAGTTTCGGTGGCAGTTAAACGCTACCGTTTTGATGAGGATAATCGGCCCTTAATGGGAGATTTTAAAGTTGGCTTGGGGATAAGTTATTTGTTTTGGGAAGATACTCTGGTTTCATTTTTTGCCAATGTTAACGCTAAAATTAGTAGTGAATTTAATCAGTATGCAGCTTTGGCTGGAGGAGGTCGCGTGACGGCTAATACGGCAATAACAAATTCTTGGCAACTGGGTTTTTACGGTCAAATTATGAGATATTTTCAGGGTATTACGCAGACAAGTTACCGTTTTGGGGTTAGACAAAGAATCAGCCTTAACGTGAATAATGCTGTACTTATTAATATTGGAAAAACCAGGGAATTTGGGCACACATTTTTTACTGCGGGATTGTCCTGGCAGTTCTACTTCTAAATGAAAGCTTGCGTATTATCCATAAACATTATGGAGAGTAAGATTGTAGTTCTTGTTTTTTAAAATTTAAGCAACTATTCAGCGTATTTATAGGCTCAATATCAGTAACTTATTCCAGAAGACGCCGTAAATATGTCCCTGTAGGCTTGATCGTGTCATCCATGACACATACACTTCTTCCGTAGTGAGGTCACGGATTCCGGTTAATTTTACCAATAACGATTATTTACTATCCCAGATGGAACTGGTTTTATTGAATTCTTGTTAATCTTGATGAATTGTTGACGGGCTGTTTGCCTTTTTGATATTTGATTGACTTGAGGAAACTCCCGTTGAATCCATGAGTTGGAAATCCACGTTGCCTCAGGATTAATCTTGATATGGTAAAAAAACGTAGTGTTCAGAATAAGTTCGCCTTGTCCATTTTTAGCCGGATTTAGTTGTTCAATTTTAATCTCTTCTGGTCGTCCATAGCAGAAATATCCAACATTCTTGTTTGTTCGATAAAATTTCAAGCCCAGATCAGTCAGGTAAAACGTTTTACGCTCCATTTGATGATGACGTTTGTAATGGTAGATATATTTTGGAGCAATATCAGCATCACTGACGGTTTCTTCGGTTTCATGAAGCAAGCCAGCAATGACTAGTGCATCGAGTTGGGCCAGGCCTTTACCATTATATTTTGGAGCGACAATCACATCGGGAAAGCGGAATTCCTGATCTTTTAAGCAGATTTCGACATTGCCAATATTTCCGTTGAGGTAATCCAAAACAGACTGGCTGTCAGCGGATTGCGAAGTATCTTTGCAGTTTGTAAGAAAAATCAGGAAAATTAATAATACTGTTTTTTTCATGCGCTGAAAATTTTTTGTCATGTACAGGGATCGTGAATAATAATCCAAAAATGCTGCGCTATAAATAGGGTGTTCTTGAAAGTGAAAGGTATAGATATAATACTCTGACTCTTGAGTCCTAAAAGGATTAATTTTATGCGCCCAAATTTTATCAACCACAACCTATTAATATGCCAATTTGAGTTAAAGCGGTTATTTGCGACTCGAAAAGGTTGGTTGTATCTGGCAACTTATTTCATAGTCTGGTATTTTATTTTGTTTTATCCCATTCGTTATGCAGCTGATTTGCTGGATGAACATCGTTCGTCCGCTCACGCCGGAAGTTTTTTTGAATTTTTGGGCTTCGGCTCTCTTTTGGACTGGAGCATACCAGCTTTTGGCGTGTATTGGCATTTCTCACTGATATTTTTTCCGATGATGAGTGTAGCCATTGCCGCTGATCAGACTTGTTCTGATCGGGAGCGAGGTACATTGCGTTTTCTGGCGCTGCGGGTGAGTCGGGATGGCTTGTTCTTCGGCCGGTATATCAGTTTTATGGTGATTCAGTTTTTATTGATTCTACTGACTTTGTTGGCAACCTTGTTGATAGTGGTTTTTCGTGATGCCAGCTTATTTTTCGAAGCTTTCAATAATGCTTCCAGTATTTTGATTAATTTATTTCTGGTTTTGTTGCCTTTTACTGCCTTGATGGCGGATTTATCAGCGACAGTTAAATCTGCACGGCAAGCGACAGTCTGGGCAATTTTGATCTGGAGTTTTCTTGCAGGAATCATCAGCGCCTTATCTTCTTACCTGCCGGTATTGGGGCAGTTGAAAATTTTGATCCCTGGTTATCAATTATCCCGATTGGCGCAATTGTCTGAATGGGAGACTCTGCAACTTGCCTACATTCCGGTTTTGCAGGCAATTATTCTGTTGATAATCGGACGTTGGATCATGCAAAGGCAGGCATTATGAGTAGGTCAATCATTCAATGCCAGGATGTTAGTCATTCCTATTCAGGGAAATTAGCGCTGAAACGAGTCAGTTTTGAAATTATTGCCGGTGAGCCTATTGGGTTGGTCGGGCCAAATGGCGCAGGAAAAACCACGTTGTTGAGTATTTTATGTGGCTTTTTAATGCCTAGCTCAGGAACAGTTACAATTCTCGGACATAAACCTGGTGATTCGCGCTTATGCGGGAAAATTTCTGCTTTGCCGCAAGATGCAAAGTTTGATCCGGCATTTACCATTGGCGAACAATTGGCATTTTTGGCGCGTTTGCAGGGTTTTGAAGTTGAACAGTCCAGGCAGGAAGCAGAGCGTGTTTTGGAGGCAGTCGCTCTGAAACAAATGTTGTCTGCTAAACCTGATACCCTTAGTCATGGTATGGCAAAACGTGTGGCTATTGCCCAGGCCTTAATTGGCAGTCCAGAACTGATTTTGCTGGATGAACCAACGGCAGGACTCGATCCGGTCAATACACGAAATATTCGCTCAATTATTATGGAGCAGGCTAAAAATTCTACCTTTATTATCAGCTCTCATGATTTAGCCGAACTGGGCCGTGTCTGTCAAAAAGTATTATTGCTGGAAAATGGAGTGATGAGCCCTATGCAACATAATGTTGCAGAAACAGAAGGCAGCACTGGTTTTATTACTTTGCAAATGGAAGCTTGTGCTGCGGATGAATTGATGAAGGCATTGCAAGAATTAAAAGGAGTAATTCAGGTTAGCAACCCTCAAAAAAATGAATTTCTTGTTGAATATTTGCCTGAAAAAGCACCACAAATGGATATTGAAATTTTAACTTGTCTGGCAAAGCGCCATTGGCATTACAGGCAGTTGACCAGGGGTAAAAGTCTGGAAGAAAAGCTGTTTTTCACTGATTAAAAAAACACGCCGGTTTTGGAGGATTCACCAGGAATTTCCCTGACTAGTTTAGGTACTAGATAGCCTGGAAGATTTGCTTTTACCTCGTTCATAATTGAAATTGCCCTACTTGTCTTGACATCAAAATGACCGGTACCTGTTGCTTTATCAAGAAGATGCAAATAATAGGGGATAATATTGTTGGCAAATAATTTTTCACTTAGTTGGACTAATGGGGCGACCTGGTCATTAACACCTTTTAATAGTACGGCTTGATTAAAAAGCTGTATTTGATGTTGTTTGAGCATTGCACAGGCAGAAGCAACTTCTTGACTGATTTCATTACTGTGATTGCAATGAAAAACCATGATGATTTGTTGTGATATTTGGTCAAAAATATTCAACAGATGTGGCGTGATTCGGCTGGGTAAAACGATGGGGATACGGCTGTGGATTCTGATGCGCTGAATATGCTTGAATCTACTGATTTTAACCAAAAGGCTTCCTAATTGTTCATCATTCAATAGTAGCGGGTCTCCTCCACTCAGAATCACTTCATTGATTTCATCATGCTTTTCAATATATTCCAATGCCAAATTTTGCCGGCTTTTGGACATTTGAAAATCAGTATAGGGGAAATTTCTTCTAAAACAATATCGACAATGAATAGCGCAACCGCCAGTTGTAATCAGTAGAATCCGGCCCTGATATTTATGGATGATACCACCCGGTATGCTTGCATCCAGATCACCAACTGGGTCAAGAGTATAGCCAGGAAAGGTTTTTAATTCATCGGTAACAGGTAGAACTTGTTTTAGTAAGGGATCATCGGGATTATTTTTTTCCATGCATTTGGCGTAGCCAAGCGGGACACGAATGGAAAATTCATCAACTGCTGTTTCGGAATATGGCAGTTGATTGCATGACAGGCCTACAAAGGTCAATAAGTCTCTGATGTTTGTAAAAGCATTGCTGAGTTCTGCCTGCCATATCGGCAAATGGGTTTGAGGGGAATGCGCATTCATGCACTTGAATTTAAGGCGGATGAAATAATCAGTTTCTATCAAATTCGCGGTCTATTATAATAGCAAACTTATCGCGTCACCGTGTCAGCATAAATAATTAAGAAATTAAAGTAACTATTCAACATATTTAATTTAGTTAGAATCACTCAAGATCAGTGACTTATGGAAGAAGTGAATGTGTCATGGATGACACAACCAAACCTACAGGGACGTATTTATCGCGTCTTCTGGAATAAGTTACTGATATTGAATCTATAAATACGCTAAATAGTTACAAATTAAATTGATCAATCGAGGGAAAAATGGCCACATACAGTACTAATGAATTTAAAGCCGGTTTGAAAATCATGTTGGATAATGATCCTTGCGCAATTATCGAAAATGAATTTGTCAAACCGGGCAAAGGACAAGCCTTTAACCGGGTTAAAATAAGGAATCTCAAAAATGGCCGGGTGATTGAAAAAACCTTTAAATCTGGTGAATCAGTTGAAGGAGCAGATGTTGTCGATATTGATATGCAGTATTTATATAACGATGGTGAATTCTGGCATTTTATGGTTCCTGATACATTTGAACAATATTCTGCTGACGAAAAAGCGGTTGCAGACTCCAAACTTTGGCTGAAAGACCAGGATATGTGTACCGTGACACTCTGGAATGATGCACCTTTGGCGGTTGCTCCTCCCAATTTTGTTGAATTAAAAGTGACAAATACTGATCCCGGCCTTAAGGGGGATACTTCGGGCGGTGGCGGCAAGCCTGCAACTCTGGAAACCGGAGCCGTGGTTCGCGTGCCTTTATTTGTGCAAATTGATGAAATGATCAAGGTTGACACTCGAACTGGAGAGTATGTTTCCCGCGTAAAAGAGTAATGGCTGAGAATTGGCGGCCTGCCTGTAGCTTTGCAAATCTTAAACTTAGGGCGCAAATGCTGGGGAAAATCAGGCAATTTTTTGCCGAGAGAAATGTTATGGAAGTTGAAACGCCGGTTTTATGCCAGGGAATTGGAACTGATCCTAATCTGGATTTTTTTTCTACACATTATTTGAACGGCCAGCAATCCAGAAAATATTTCATGCAAACTTCACCGGAATTTTGTATGAAAAGATTATTGGCTGCTGGCAGTGGCTCTATTTATCAAATCTGCAAAGCTTTTCGCAATGGCGAGTCAGGCCGTTTTCATAATCCGGAATTTACACTGCTGGAGTGGTATCGTGTTGATTTCGATTTGGCACAGTTGATGGATGAGGTGTCTGATCTCTTTCAGGCCTTGTTTGAAGATACTCTGAAAGAAGTTGAGAAAATCAGTTATCGTGATATTTTTTACCGCCACACAAATCTTGACCCTTTAGATTTTGATTATGAAAAATGGATTCAATGCGCCAGGCAATTTCAGTTATCCGATGCTGAAACAATTTGCTCAGATAATCATGCGGTTTGGTTGGATTTTTTATTCAGCTTTGTTGTTCAGCCGCAATTAGGCAGGCAATCAATTTGTCTGGTTTACGATTATCCGGCCTGCCAATCTTCATTAGCTGAAGTCAGCAAACTGGATTCGCGAGTTGTAGAACGCGCCGAGATTTTTTTACGAGGTGTTGAGCTTGGAAACGGGTATTTTGAATTAACTGACATGGAAGAACAGCGAAATCGATTTGAGAAGGAACGGGACAATCGAGAGCAACGGGGTTATGAAGTACCTGATCTGGATTGGCGGTTTTTGGAAGCGCTTAAATCGGGATTGCCACGATGTTCTGGCATGGCCATAGGGCTTGATCGACTGCTGATGTTGATAAGCAATAGCGCCAAAATACAGGATGTGCTCGCCTTTCCAGCCAATCGAGCCTAATCGTTGACTGGCTTTAAAAGCTGATTAAAAGTTTAATGTAAGGTATACTTTTGCCTTTAAAATTTGCTAACGAATACATAAACCTTACCAAACTTCATGAAATTTCCGATACTCCTGCGGTTCTTTTTTTTAGCGGTTTTATTTTTCCAGAATGTGTTTGCAGAAGAACAAGGGTTTATCGTCAAAGATATTAAAATTACCGGTTTACAAAGAATATCTGCCGGAACGGTCTATAACTATCTTCCCGTTAATGTTGGAGAGAAATTTACCAGCGATAAAATTGGGCCATCAATTCGTGCCTTGTTCAAAACCGGCTTCTTCAAGGATGTTGCTTTGGAAAGGGAAGGGAATACCCTGGTTGTTCATGTTTTGGAAAGACCCTCGATTGCCAAAATTGTGATTAAAGGTAATAAGGATATTTCTACTGATGACTTGATGAAAGCGCTGAAAAAAACCGGGTTATCGGAGGGTAAGGTTTTTAACCGGCAAATTTTGGACAAGGTTGAACATGAATTACGTCGCCAGTATTTTAGTCATGGTAAATATGGTTTAAAAATAGAAACCAATGTGACGCAATTAACGAGAAATCGTGTTGGGATTGAAATTAAAATTTCTGAAGGTCGGGTTGCCAAAATCAAGGAAATTAATATTGTTGGCAATCATGTGTTTGAAGAGAATGAATTATTAGATCAGTTTGAATTAAGTCCAAGTCATCTGTTGTCGTTTTACTTTAAAAATGATCAATATTCAAAGCAGAAACTGGCGGCTGATCTGGAAAGACTGCGTTCGTTTTATCTGGATCGCGGTTATATTAATTTTGCAATAGAGAGCACCCAGGTCGCATTGACGCCGGATAAAAAAGGAATTTATATCACTGTTAATATTAAGGAAGGGGATCAATTTACCCTGGAAAAAGTAAAATTAGCTGGAAATCTGGTGGTTGAACCAGAAGAATTGATTAAACTGGTGCAGATTGGTCCAGGTGAAATTTTTTCCCGGAAAAGAGCGACAGAGACATCGAAGCTGATTTCGGACCGGCTGGGTGATGAAGGCTTTGCTTTTGCCAATGTAAATATGGTTCCGGATATTAACAACGAGAAAAAAACTGTCGATATGACTTTTTTTGTTGATCCCGGCAAAAGAGTATATGTTCGAAACATTAATATCAGAGGTAATACTAAAACGCGTGATGTTGTGATTAGACGAGAAATGCGGCAAATGGAAGCTAGTTGGTCGTCAACGACTAAAATTGAAAGATCCAAAACTCGCTTGAATCGCCTCGGTTATTTCGAAGAAGTCAATGTTGAAACGCCGCCTGTAGTAGGCACTTCAGATCAAATTGATGTTAATTATTCGGTCACTGAAAAAGCGTCGGGAAATTTGTCCGCAGGGATTGGTTTTTCCCAAACTCAAGGGGTTATTTTTAATGCCAGTGTGACCCAGGATAATATTTTTGGGTCTGGTAAGCGGGTGAGTTTTAATTTTAATAACAGTGATGTTTCTACCATCTACAGTTTTGGCTTTCTTAACCCATACTTTACAATTGATGGCGTAAGTCTGGGATATAACCTTCTTTATCGGAAAACAGATGCGGCGGCAAATAACTTGTCACGCTATAGTATTGATGTTGCCAGCGCTGGATTTAACATGGGCTTTCCAATTGATGAATTTGAGCGAATCAGCCTGGCTTTTGATGTCAAATACACAACATTAAATACCGGTGAAAATGCACCACAAGAGGCGAGGGATTTCATTAATCAAAATGGGTCTACATTCCTTACGCTTCCTCTTTCCATTGGTTGGACGCATGATACTTTAGACAGGGCAATATTTCCCACCCGAGGTGGTCAGCAGAGAGTTTCCGGGCTGCTTGCTATTCCAGGAGGAGATTTATCATTTTACAAAATCAGCCTGAAAGATCAGCATTATATTCCATTGGCTAAAGATCTGGTATTAAGGTTATTTGCTGAAATTGCCTATGGCGATGGTTTGACAGGAACTGACAGTTTACCGTTTTTTGAACATTTTTTTGCCGGCGGCGTAAATTCAGTTAGAGGTTACGAAGATAATACATTGGGACCTCGTGATTCCAATCGTGATCCATTTGGAGGTGCAATGAAATTTGTTGCCAGTGCCGAGGTTTTTTTCCCAATTCCGTTTTTTGAAGATTTGAAATCAGTTCGAGTGGGGGCTTTTTTTGATGCTGGAGCAGTTAGTGATTCATTTGATTTTGGCGGTCTTCGTTATTCAGTAGGGATTTCAGGAAAATGGTTGTCACCTTTTGGAGCATTGGCAGTCAGTGCCGCAATTCCTTTGAATAAGAGTGGCGACGATAGGCAGCAAATGTTCCAGTTTACTTTTGGCTCTGGTTTTTAGACGAAATAGTTCATCCTTTGTCACTATTCAGCGTATTTAATTTAACTAAAATTTTTAAATATCAGTAGCTTATGGAAGAAGTGTATGTGTCATGGATGACACAATCAAGCCTACAGGGACGTA
>CAZGYJ010000110.1:5366-10179 GCA_964530345.1 uncultured Methylomonas sp. | reverse complement strand
TCCAAATCACTCAAACTTTTTTCGATATCAACGGCTTCATTCATGCTTTGTTGCAAAAAATGTAATATTTCAGGTTGTTTTTCGATGGCCAAATCAATTCGCGGATCTGTTCCTTTCTGATACGCGCCAACATTGATTAAATCCCGGTTTTGCTGATATAGCGAATATAATTGCCGCAGATCGTTGGCTAATTTGATATGCCGTTCCGTTGCAATATCCGGCATGACCCGACTAACCGATGCTTCAATATCAATAGCAGGATAATGACCTGATTCTGCCAAGGTTCTGGACAGCACAATATGGCCGTCCAACACCCCTCGCGCCGCATCGGCTATCGGATCATTGGTATCATCGCCTTCCGCCAGCACGGTGTAAAAAGCTGTGATGGAACCGCCGCCTACATCGGCATTACCTGCCCTTTCTACCAAGGCGGGTAATTTTGCAAACACTGAAGGCGGATACCCTTTAGTTGCTGGCGGCTCATCAATGGCCAATGCAATTTCACGGTGCGCCTGGGCAAAACGGGTTAATGAATCCATCAGCAGTAAAACATCCAGTCCTTGACTGCGGAAATATTCGGCAATACTGGTTGCCAACATCGCACCGTTAGCCCGCATTAATGGAGAATAATCGGCCGGTGTGGCAACAACCACGGCTTTTTTCAGGCCGTCTTCACCCAGGATTTTCTGCACAAATTCTTTAACCTCCCTGCCCCGCTCACCAATTAAACCTACAACCACCACATCGGCTGAAGTATATTTGGTCATCATCCCCAGCAACACGCTTTTACCAACGCCAGTTCCTGCAAATAACCCCATGCGCTGGCCACGCCCCACGCTCAAAATAGCATTGATTGCCCTGATCCCCACATCGAGCGGCTCCCTGATTGGGTTTCTGTTCAAGGGATTCATTGGAACCCCGGTCAAAGAAACCTTGGCATCGGTTTTTATCGGCCCTTTACCATCCAAAGCTTTACCTGAACCATCGACAACCCGACCAAGCAAACCAAATCCGACTTTTGCCAAACTGTTTGTTCCCAGCGGAATCACTCTGCAGTCTGGTTCAAGACCCTGCGGATCACCAATTGGCATTAAATATATTCTTTCCCCTGAAAAACCCACCACTTCCGCTTCAATCTGACTGCCATTCTTGTTTTCCACCAGACAACGTGAACCAATGGCAGCGCGGCAACCAACTGCTTCCAAAGTCAATCCAACCATTCGAGAGAGTGTTCCTTCAACAATCAGCTCTGTTGGCTCGTGACTTTTTTCAGTGTAAGTATGGAGTTTTTCCAACCATAATTTCGAACGATTTATTTCAGGAGTTTGCCTGGCATTCATTGTTCCGGCTCCTGGCCTCGCTGATCTCCTAAAACATTGGCTATCACTTGCGCCAGTCGATTTTCTACGGAAGCATCAATTCTGGAAGTTTCAGTTTCAATTTTGCAACCGCCACGGGAAATAAGCGGCTCCTCGATGATTTCCCATGCCTGTGACATTTCATCCAATGCCAGCGCTGAACGCACCAAGCTGACATCTTCAGGATGCAAATGTAAAATGATTTTTCTTGAAGAAACTGGAAGCACTGAAATTGCCTCACGAACTGCGCCAATGACTTGCCCGGGATCAATTTTTATTTCCCTGCGAATAATTTGTTGAGCGACTCCCATCGCCAATTTAACCAGCTCTTGCTCGACTTGCTCATCCAATTCCTTGAAAGGCTCAGCTAATGCTGAAATAAATATTTTGAATTGCTCTGCCTGATCTTGCAATAATTGTCGATTTTCCTCGTAGCCCTTGCTGGACCCTTCTGCAAATCCCTTTTCATAACCCGCTTCATAGCCCTTTTTTTCGCCTTGTTCAAAAGCTTCCAGATATGCCTGATCCTGCATGGCCTCAATTTCTTCGACGGTCAAAATCTTTGGCTTTTCTGCTTCCTTTGCCTCTTGTTCAACAGGTTCGGCTTTTTCCTCAGTCTGCTCCTTGAGCTGTTTGGTCACTACGTCAGGAACTTCCCAGACCTTCAGTAAATCCAGTTCAGTTTTGGAAAAGCCGCTCTTAAACGAGCTCATCACCGCCGCCTGCGCCTAAAGAAATTTCACCGGCATCAGCAAGTTTACGGGCAATACCGAGAATATCTTTTTGTGCCATTTCAACTTCACTGAGTTTAGTAGGCGGCGCCGCCTCCAAATCATCACGAAGCATTTCTGCGGCCCGTTTAGACATATTACTGAAGATTTTTTCCTTCAATTCATCTTCCACACCACGCAAGGCCAACAATAACTGATCGGTGGAAACTTCCCGCAGCAAGGTCTGGATGCCACGATCATCAACGTCTTTAAGATCCTGGAATACAAACATCTTGTCCTGAATTTCCTGACTTAATTCTCCATTAGCTTCGGAAATTTCCTCCATCACCACTTCGCTGATTGCTCCATCCAGATAATTCAGTATGTTAGCAACTGAATCTATACCGCCCAATGAAGAAGATTTCATGCTTTCACTACCCGTCAGTTGTTTTTCCATGATTTCATCCAGTTCTCTCAATGCAGCCGGTTGTACACTTTCAAGAGTAGCAATTCGCAATAATAAATCCGAGCGCATATTTTCTGGTAATAAACTTAGCACCTCAGCCGCTTGATCGCTATCAAGCAAAATCAGAATGATAGCAATAATTTGCGGATGTTCCAGACGTATCAAATCGGCAATGGAACGAGCATCCATCCATTTAAGCTGCTCAATGCCCTTGCTGTTTTTACCCAGCAAAATTCGATCAATCATGTTGCCGGCTTTATCTGCACCCAATGCATCGGTGAGCATATTGCGAATATATTCGTCAGAATCAAGCCCCAGTGCCGTCTGATTTTTAATTTGGGTAATAAATTCTTCCAGAACCTCATCCACCATATCTGAAGAAATATTCCCCAAGGTAGCCATCGTAGTTCCAATTAACTGAACCTCTTTGGGTCCCATGTTTTTCAAAACTGATGCCGCCCGATCCTGGCCTACTGCCAGCAACAAAAGGGAAGCCTTTTCCGCCAGAGTTAATCCTTCTTCCTGTTCTTCAGCCATTTTGCGTTACCCATGTTTTTATCACTGTCGCAACCAATTTGGGGTCTTCGTCAACCAGTTTTCTGACATATTCCAGGCGTTTTTCATAACTTTGCGGCGCCTCCAGTAGTAACAAATCTTCGGTTTCCATACTTTGAATATCATCGCCATCTCCATCTTCGGCTGGAGTTGCAATCGGTACGCCATTTTCATCGTACTGCACCGAGTCATTATCATTTTCAAGTGCTTTCAGTTCTTCAGGATCTTTGCCAATCAAAGTGCGCATTGCCGGCCTAAGCACCGCAAAAATCAATAACAACACAACGACGACCGCTGCCAACTGTTTCATCAAATCAATAAACCAGCCTTGTTCCCATAATGGAATTTCCGGTAAAGCCTCCATTGTTTCTGGTGTCATAAACGTAACATTGCTGACAGTCACCTGATCGCCGCGACTGACATCATAACCAATGGCTTGCTTTACCAGATCGGTAAAACGATTAATATCCTCCTGGGAATAAGGTCGGCTGATCACTTCGCCATCTTCACCGTAAATACGCTGATTATCGATAACAACCGCAACCGACAAACGTTGTAATTGGCCGGTCGACATACGGGTATGAGTGATGGTTTTATCCAGCTCAAAATTACGCACCGCACTTTTACTTGCGGATTTCGGAGTTTTTGCGTTGCCGGAAGCTTCCTGACCAACGGCAATTTCAGGCGCTACTCCGGCTGGAGGCGGCTGATTACTTAATGCCCCTGGGACACCCTGAATTGCAGACAATGAACTTTGCTGTTCCTGTACCTGTTCGCTGCGCAATGCAGGCAGATCAGGATTAAACATTTCCTGGGTCTTTTCAGTGACGGTAAAATCAACATCGGCAGACACCTGAACACGCAAACCGTCCATACCAACAACAGGGGTCAAAATATTATTGATGCGTGCCATCAAATGATCTTCAATTTGCTTTTTATACTCAAACTGCTTGGAGCTCAGATACATATCATCTGATGAATCCTTAGTATTAAGCAACCGGCCTTTTTGATCGACTACCGTCACCTGTTCTGCCTCAAGTAACGGCACACTTGATGCAACCAAATGCACAATCGATTCAATCTGGTTTTTCTCCAGGCTGCGCCCTTGATAAAGCTTCACTATAACTGAAGCGCTGGGTTTTTTTCGTTTGCGAATAAATACCGATTGCTTCGGCATGGCAAGCAGAACCCGGGCAGATTTGATACTTTGAATACTGGTGATAGTTCGTGCGATTTCCCCTTCCAAGGCTCGTTGAAAACGAATGGCTTCAGCGCTTTTACTGGTGCCAAAGCCGGTTTCCTTGTCCAGCAATTCATAGCCAAGGCTGTTGCTTCGCGGCAACCCTAACGCTGCCAATTTCATTTTTAATTCGCGAACATCATCGGTCGGCACCATAATAGCCCCAGAACCGGTTTCCACCTTGTAGTCAACACCCTGCTTATCAAGAATTTCCAGAATTTCTGCCGCATCTTTTTCAGCAACGTTTGTCATCAACAAACTATAAGAAGGCGTTTGCGACCACAACACCACCGCCACACCAATTGCGACACTAAATGCCAACGCCAGCATCAAACCAATCTGGCGCGCCAAAGATAACTTGGCTATCCCTTGTAAAGCTGGGTGCGCGTTACCTTCCTCGGCCAGTTCCTGTTCTGGAGGCTGAGGGTCTGCCTGGACCAGGGTATTTAATTCTTGTTCACTCATTAATGTGGGTTATTTTGAA
>CAZGYJ010000110.1:0-5266 GCA_964530345.1 uncultured Methylomonas sp. | reverse complement strand
GGTAGGAGTGGCTTCAGCCACGATTTTCTTGATCTTGTTTCGATCGTGGCTAAAGCCACTCCTACAATTTCTAATTTTTCTTAACTTGATGCTCGTGACCTTACATCGGCATATTCATCACTTCTTTATACGCATCAACCAGTTTATTCCTGACCTGTACCATTGCCTGAAAAGACACATTGGCTTTTTGTGCCGAAATCATTACCTCTGCCAGGCTGACATCGTTCTCTCCCAGTTCAAAGTCTTGCGCCATTTTGGCGGCTGTTTGCTGAGTCTGGTTGACGCCATTGATGGACTGCTTCAGCAATGTAGAGAAATCAACTTTACTGTCATTTTCTACTTCCTGTGGCTTGCTGGAAGCTTCAATAGACATTGAACGCATTTGCGCCAATACCTGGTTTATATTCATATCACTCATGGTTATGCCTGTTTTTTGTCATTAATTATTGCTTAAGCATTTTTTAAGCCAATTTTTATTAACAAGCGATTTCCACGCCTGCTTCTTTCATTCGGGCAATTTTATATCTCAAGGTTCTTGGGCTAATTCCCAGCTTTTCAGCCGTAATTTTTCTGCTTCCCTGTTGTTCCTGCAAGGTTTTTAAAATAATCTGTTCTTCTACTGAACGCAGCCCATCTCCCAGAGGAGTTGTCTCCTCAACAGCTGTTGCAGTAGGCTCCGGCATTGAAAAATTAATATTTTCCGTAACCATTTCATCTTCAAAAACCAGATCAACCGGTGTTATCACGCCACCAGACTGCATTATTAATGCTCTTTGCACCACGTTTTCCAGCTCTCGGACATTCCCGGGCCAATGATAGCCCTGCAATTTTTCAGTTGCTCTGGAATCCAACACCGGAACAGTACCACCATTCCCCGCGTGCCTTGCCATCAAGTCCTCAGCCAACGGCAAAATATCACCGGGGCGTTCTCTTAGTGCTGGAATTTTTAATGGAAAGACATTCAAACGATAATAAAGGTCTTCCCGAAACTGGTTTTGCTCAACATATTCCTTCAAATTGCGATTAGTAGTAGCCAATATTCTGACGTTCAAACTGATTTTTTTTCGCCCGCCAAGACGCTCCACTTCTTTTTCCTGAATCACCCGCAGAATTTTCGCCTGCAATGCCAAATCCATTTCAGAAATCTCATCCAGTAGCAAGGTACCGCCTTGCGCTTGCTCGAACTTACCTGGCGTAGTTTGTGTGGCTCCAGTAAATGCACCTTTTTCATACCCAAACAACATGGCTTCCAGCATATTTTCTGGGATTGCCGCACAATTAATGGCAATAAACGGCCCCTGATAATTCATTGAGTTTTCATGTAAATAACGCGCCAGTACTTCTTTGCCCGTGCCACTCTCTCCCTGAATCAGAACCGTGACTGCTGTTTTTGCAACCCGCACTGCCATGGCATAAAGTTTTTTCATGCTGGGATCATGAACCGTTCTGGCCTTATTCTCAGTCTTGTTTGTTTTTTTGCTGGCCAGTAATCCTGTCACTTTTTCTTCCAGCACTGAAGCTTCAAAAGGTTTAACCAGATAATCTGCAGCGCCGGCCTGAATCGCATCCACCGCCTTGGGAATTGAGCCATAGGCTGTCATCAACAGTACGGGAACATCCGGATAATAATTTTGCATGGCAGCTAATAGCGCCTGTCCATCCATAACCGGCATCTGAATATCGCTGGCGACCAGATTGACTGCTGATTCAGATAATATCTTTAGTGCTTCGCGGCCATTGTTTGCAGCTTTAACCTTGAATCCTGAGATTTTCAGGGTCTCACACAAAGCCTCGGATAAGGCCACATCATCTTCTACGATTAATACATCATATTGCTTCATTTCATGTTCCTCACGTCTTTATTACTCTTCTCACCCAAACCTTGCTGAGATGAATTAGGGATAAACTCCGAGTTTGAACAGGGCAAAGTAAGAATAAATTCAGTACCTCTGCCGGTTTTTGAATCGCAGCGTACATCTCCACCATGGGCTCGCAATACGCTATCAACAACGGCCAACCCCAATCCAGTGCCATTTATCCGGGTGGTGAAAAAGGGCTCGAAAATCCTTTCTTGGTTCGATTCTGAAATACCCGGGCCATTATCTTTAATTACAATCTCAAGGTTTTGCTTCCTGTCTCTGGCAATTAACTGTAAGCTTCCTGTATTGTTAAGGGCTTGAATTGCGTTAGTCAGCAAATTCATGATTGCTCCTCGCAACACACTTTCATTGCCTTTTAATTGTTCAACCTGACTCGTATCAGTCATTGAAAACTGAATCTTTGTTGATTTGAGTTGTTCCAGCACCTCATCAGAAATCTTTTTCAACATCTCCTTGCAGGAAAACGATTCCATGGCTAACCGGCCTTGCTTTGCAAAAACCAGCATGTCGTTGACCTGTCTTTCCAAAAAATGCAATCGTTCCAGTATTTTTTCTGAAAATTCTTGCTTTTTTTCTTCCGGAAGTCTGTTATTTGTCAGTTGTGAGGAATACAGAATCGCCGTTGATAATGGGGTTCTGACCTGATGTGCCATGCTGGCGACCATTTCTCCCATTGCCGACAAATGTTTCTGTTGATTCACCATATCTTGCAGGTTCCTCATTTCACTGATATCGGTTAGCAAAACAATGTGTCCGGCAAAATTTCCCAAGGTATTTATGGTGATATTGAGATGCTTACCATTGTGTAATTGCCGTTGATGAGGATTTTCGGTGTCGGGTACAAAGCACTGTTCTACAATCTTGGGCCAGAAAAACCCCATCAACGAATCACCAAGAAAGTCTTCAGCTGCTTTGTTGCAATCAATTACCTTATCTGTGGCATCAAGCACAATCACACCTGCAGGTAACGCTGCAAGCAGTTTATGTAATTGGTTAGCCAGCTTTTCTTTTTCTATCAAGGTTTTTATGCGTTCATTTCTGGCGATAGCCAATTCCTGACGCAATTTGGCTACCTGTTGTTCTAATCCTTGATAGGATTCAGTTAAATTTTCAGTTAACTGATTGAATAAATGGAAAGCCTGGGTTAATTGCTGGGTTTTTTCTGTTTGCATTCGAGTCAAATAGTTTGCTTTTTCATCTTCGGTAGCAAAAATTAGACCCGATTATTTATTATTTATATTTCAATAGCTTACTTAATGTGTCAAAAAAACATCCTGATTCAAGTTTGAAACAATCGAGAAAAAAAACTGACAAAGTTACATTCCATGATGAGCAGTATATAATTGAGAATTAATTTGTTATCACTTTACAAACAATCCCAATATGAATTTCAAATTATCCGACCGAGTTCAAGCCGTAAAACCATCGCCAACCCTAGCCATAACTGCCAGAGCTGCTGAAATGCGCGCTGCCGGTAAAGATATTGTCGGCCTTGGGGCTGGCGAGCCAGATTTTGATACGCCTGAACATATCAAAGCCGCCGCCATTGAAGCGATTAATAATGGCTTTACTAAATATACGGCAGTTGATGGCACACCAAGCCTTAAACAAGCCATTATTGATAAGTTTAAAAATGATAATGGCTTTTCCTACCAGCTTAATCAAATTCTGGTCTCTTGCGGAGGGAAGCAAAGCTTTTACAATCTGACTCAGGCCATCATTAATCCAGGTGATGAAGTTATTATTCCTGCACCATACTGGGTTTCTTATCCTGATATGGTGTTATTGGCAAGCGGTAAGCCGGTTATTGTCGAAACAACACAAGCAGAACATTTCAAAATTACCGCAGAAAAATTGCGTAACGCAATTACTGATAAAACCAGGCTGCTGGTCATTAATAGCCCTTCCAATCCTACCGGAGTGGCTTATAGCGAAGATGAACTGAAACAATTAGGCGAAGTGCTGAAGGATTTTCCAGATATTATTATTGCTACTGACGATATGTACGAACACATTTTGTGGCAAGCCAACAGTTTTGTGAATATTTTGAACGCCAACCCTGATCTTTATGAGCGGACCATGGTACTCAATGGTGTTTCAAAAGCTTATTCTATGACTGGCTGGCGAATCGGGTATGCTGCGGGACCGGCAGAAATTATCGGCGCCATGCGGAAAATTCAGTCTCAAAGCACATCAAATCCAACATCAATTTCTCAAGTTGCTGCTGAAGCTGCTTTAACCCAGGATCAAAGCTGTATTCAGAAAATGCTGGTTGAATTCAAAAAACGCCATGATTTTGTTGTTGATGAATTGAATAACATTCCCGGCATTGATTGTTTAAGTACAGATGGTACTTTCTATGTTTTCCCTAACATTGAGAAATTGCTGGATAATCTCCCGGACATTGCTGATGATTTGGCGTTTGCCGAATTCCTGATTGAAAAGGCCGGTGTGGCATTAGTTCCCGGCTCGGCTTTCGGCAGCCCTGGTCATATCAGAATTTCGATTGCCACCAGTATGGAGAATCTGGAAAATGCTTTGGCTAGGATCAGCAAAGCAGCTCATGGGTAATTGATACTTCTTGTTTCAGCAAGCAACAAAAAAGGGCCAAATATTTACGGCCCTTTTTTGTCAAACAGAAAATAACAACTCTATAACTTTCTTCTTTTCAAACCAATTAAGCCAACAATACCACTGAAAAATAAAAGCATTGCTGGCGGTAAGGGTATTGCAGAAACTTTATCGGTATCGGCAGTAAATTCAAAAGAGTCCCCAAGCGCTAACCCACCTATTGGAGTAAAATCAAAGGTCAAATACCGATAGATATCACCTACTGCATTTGATGCCCCTTCAATCATGACCGGCCCTGAAAAAGAAGTGGCTACATTGTCTGGACCAGATCTATAAACAAAAGATCCTGTTTGCGAATTTTCAGTGCCATTTGGACTCCAATCCTTGTCAAAAACAGCATCTGCTCCAAAAGCATCAAAGCTAATGGTATTCACTGTTCCAAAACCATTTTTTGTGAACTTCCATACTCCACCCCACGTGTCCGTTCCGGTATAAGCCAATTCCCAACCTGCGCCACTAGCAGATGCCCCATCCCATAATGAAGTGGATGAACCATTAACAAAAATTTTCATTCCTGCCATATCTGCACCAGATATTTGATGTTCGGTAATTCCTCTGACCACTTGGAGCGGAGCCGGAAGTGAAACTGCAAACCCCGTAGAAATATTAAGAATTCCCACAAAAAGTATAATAAAATAATTTCTATTTATTTTCATTGCCTTATCCTTATTTCTAAAATCAAAAAATCAGTTTCAAACTGTTTCGTAACTATTCAGCGTATTTATAGTTTCAATATCAGTAACTTATTCCAGAAG
>CAZGYJ010000109.1:0-10354 GCA_964530345.1 uncultured Methylomonas sp. | reverse complement strand
GTATTTACGGCGTCTTCTGTAATAAGTTACTGATATTTAAAAATTTTAGTTAAATTAAATACGCTAAATAGTTACGGTTTTTCTTAATCAATTGGATCCAAAAATGACAATAACGAATGGAAAATAATCTGAAAATTTTACAACGTAACCAGGGTTATGAGGCACGTGATAAGCAAAAAAACAAGGATCGCTTAAGTCAGATGATTTGTCAGGCATTTATGTCGCAATCAGCTTATATTCAAGCTGAATGGGTAATGTGGTATGTCCATTGCCGGTCAGAAGTCAGAACGCTTCCAGCATTGATTAAGGCATTATCCGCACAGCAGAAAAAAATTGTTATTCCTTATTGTACGCATGATCAAAAAGGAGAGCGGCAACTGGGGCTTTGGTGGCTTGAAAATTTGCAAGAATTAATACCAGGAACCTGGGGGATACTTGAACCGCCAAAATCTCGTTGGGATGAAAAGGCGAAACGGGTTGATCCACGCCAACTTGATTTAATTATGGTTCCTGGCGTTGCTTTTGATCATTCGGGTGGTCGGCTCGGAAATGGTGCGGGTTATTATGATCGTCTGTTAAGTAGCATTAAATCAGATACGGTGTTGACTGGCGTTTGTTTTGAATCACAGATATTGCCACAGGTCGAAATGCAGGATCATGATGTATTTATGGATTACGTGATCACAGAAAACATGGTCTACAAGGGAAAAGGAAGATGAGTTGAATATTCAAAACATGCGCATACCAACATCCCCTGCTTTTTTATTGGATAAGGATAAAATTGTTCGATCTGCGGAAAAACTTCAGTATTTGCAGCAGCAAACGGGATGCAAGGTTCTTTATTCAATAAAGTCATTGCCGTTAACAACGGTGTTGCAGTGGCTTAAACCTTATGTTGATGGTTTTTCAGTGAGTTCATTATTTGAGGCAAAATTGGCCGCTGAAGTTTTGTCGGGTACAGGCAGTATTCATTTGACTACACCCGGGATTAATTCCAGGGAAATTGAGGAATTAGTCCATATTTGTCAGTTCATCAGTTTTAATTCAGTCAGTCAATTGAATAGATTTGCTGGTTTAGGTTCGCAAGATTGCAATATTGGTTTGAGATTGAATCCGGGGCTTTCCAGTGTTGATGATATCCGATATGACCCGTGCCGAACTCATTCAAAATTGGGTGCGCCTTTGCAGTATCTGCATGAAAAGTCAATTCAGCAGCAAATCTGGGGGTTGCATGTGCATACCCATTTTGCTGGAAAGGATATTAGACCGCTTGAAAAAGTGCTTGCATTACTTGAGCGGGATTTTCAAAAACAACTGTATTCAATCGAATGGTTAAATTTGGGCGGTGGATATTTATTGGATGAAATTGAAGATTTGGCAACATTGATTGATTTGATCCGTAGGTTACAGGAGCAATATCAGATACAGGTTTTTCTTGAACCGGGCAATGCTGTAGTTGGTCAAGCAGGGTTTATAGTTGCTTCAGTTATTGATTTGTTTGATAGTGACGGAAAAAGAATTGCGGTTTTGGATACCTCGATTAATCATAATCCGGAAGTCTTTGAATACCAGATAAAACCAGAATTAGTTAATCACGATGACAAGGGCCATTATTGTTATGATTTGGTAGGGAATACTTGCTTGTCTGGCGATATCTTTGGTGAATATCGTTTTTCTAAAGTCTTGGCTATCGGAGATTCTGTTTTTTTCAAGAATGTTGGCGCTTATAGTCTGGTAAAAGCCAGTCGTTTCAATGGCTATAATTTTCCTGATATTTATGCAATCAGCAACAACGAAGCGACTTGTCTGAAGAAATACTCGTATCAAGATTACAAAAATCAATGGGATGGATAAAAAATGCTGAAGATTTCGTCAAATTCGGCATTGGCTTTCTCTGTGACCGCTTCAAGTTCGGAAATGGTAAAAGCAGAAAAATCACTATCAATAATAAAGTTATCAGGATCAAAGATTTTTTGTTGGCTGAGTCTATAGGCGAGCTTGACAATATTGGCTTCTGTCTGAAACTGGCCTGCAAGTTCCGGCTTGCAATGGTGGCGAATGGTGGTTTCTATGATAGCGGGCAGATTCCATAATTTTGCCAGTTCAGCGCCGGTTTGAAAATGATCGAAGCCGAGCAGGTTATGTTCAATTTGTATTTCGTCTTTGTCACCAGCGGCTTTTTGTAAGCCGATTTCCCTTGCTAGTGCGGGAATTCGCCGGTAAAAAATAAGTCTGCCAATATCATGCAACAAGCCACAGACAAAGATTTCATCTAGCGACTCTGGTTGGCAGCAAAAATTACAAAGTTCTTTGGCATTTAATGCGCATCTGAGGCTCATACTCCAAAAATCCCGCATGGACATCATGCCGCCAGGTAAGGAAGAAAATTTATCAATGACCAGCGTAGCTAATACCAGTGTTTCTAATTCATTGATACCAATTAAGGTGATGGCGTGGGAAATGGTGGATATTTTGGCAGGAAACCCGTAAAAAGCACTATTGACAATTTTTAGTAATCTAGTTGTCAAACCGGGGTCTTTCTCAATAATTTCCCCTGCATCATTGAGTGTTTTGGTTGGATCTTCAGTGACTTTTTTTAGTTCAAAGAACAATGTTGGCGGAGAGGCTAATTGGACATCGCCACGTAAAAGATCTGATATTGTAATTTCACTGTATTTGGCTTTGTTCATGATGCTGGTTCTATGCAGGCATTATGTTTCTCAAATCGTTATATTTCATCAAGTAAGCACCGGTTATCCAGTTTTGATGGGTATTTCAGCAACGATGGAAATGGATATATAAATTTAGTTTAGTATGTATCATCAGTGGCGCAACTATAATTGTCAAATTTAGGTACTTTATTTGGTTATGGTCAAGTATTTTCTTAATAAGGAAATGTTCCTAACATGACCTTGTAAATTCAAAAAATTTTTGATTGGTGATTATTTTTTCGGATGATATTTTTATTCTTCCTATTGAATCAACCTTGATTCTTCAAAAGTTTTGTTATAACGTGTTCTGAGAAGTCCCGCTTTCTCCTGTCAATTCTAAATACACCTACTTTTTTTAGAACCTTTGTTTTGAGAAGGTGAAAAATCTCATCATTATTATTGGTGAATCAAAAATAATAAATAATCAATTCAGGGTATTTCAATATGGTTTCCAATTATGCTTTTTTTTATCAATGTATCGTCATTGCTGGTAGTGAGCCGGATTTTAGGGGTAATATCCAGCAAATTTTAAGTGCAAAAGGTTTTGAAAATCTGGTTTTGGCGGCTAATGGGAAAAAGGTGTTTGAAGCGCTAAGGTCAATGGGTAGAACACCTGAAAAAATGGGTGTCATAATCATTCATCAGTCTCTTCCCGGCTGCCAGGTTGATGAGTTATGCCAAATTTTTTCTTGTAGTGGTCAAGATCAAGATATTCCATTCGTTGTGGTTGGTGAAGATGCGTCTTTATGGCAACAAAAGCATGGCTTGAAGAATGGTTGTCTGGTGTGTAATTTGCCTGAAACTTTCCGTGATGAGGAATTGCTCACTCTAGTCAGGCTTTTGTTGACAATTAAAAATGAGCGGGCTTTTCGATTAAAACAAGAGGAACGCCTGATTAATGAATTGGCAGAACGCAAATTATTGAATGCCAAAATCACTTATTTGTCCACTCACGATGAACTAACAGGATTATTGACAAGGAGTAGTCTAGATTACAAATTAAGAATCATTTTGCAACGAAATAATAATATTAACCGAAACGGAGCTTTGTTATTTCTCGATTTGGCCAGATTTGGTCTGGTTAATGAGCTGGAAGGGTTTGGTGAAGGGGATCGACTTATTGTCGAGGTGGTGCAACTGGTCAGAAGATCAGTAAGAGCCGATCATTTGTTTGCACGTTTAGGTTATGATGAATATTGCGTTTATATAGATGATATTTCAGCCAGTGCCGCAAAAAAAGTTGCCCAAAGGATCGTTTCGGCATTGATAGACTTTCGTTTTATTTCAGGGACAAGCTGCTATAACCTGACGGTCAGCGCCGGAATGGCAATGGTATTATCCGATAAAATGATTAGTCATCCTGAAGAATTAATTTCGCGGGCCAGACAAGCCAGTCACATTGCCAAAGATTTAGGGCAACATCAAGTTTGGGAATACAATGAAAGAGACCCACAAATCCAGAAAAAAAATAACGATATTCAATGGGTGCCAATAATAAGAACGGCGCTGCAAGATGATCGATTTTTTCTGGAATATCAGCCTGTCATCAATTTACACACTGGAAAAATTTCTCATTATGAAGTTTTGCTCAGAATGGCCGGGCAAAATGGCGTTATCCATCCAGATGAATTTATTGCCGTTGCCGAGAGAACAGGACTGATTCACGGTATCGATTTATGGGTCGTGGAACATGCGATCGGGTTCTTGGACGATTTACCGCCAGAAATGAACCATGTATCATTAGCCATTAATCTTTCAAGTCAAGCCATCCAGGATGAATCATTATTACCAGCCATTAAACAACTTCTGGAATCAACCTGGATAAGCTCTGACCGGATAACCTTTGAAATAACAGAAACCGCAGTCATCGAAAATTTTGAAAAAGCTCAAAAAATGATTCTGGAAATCAAATCATTAGGTTGCCATTTTGCGTTGGATGATTTTGGTACCGGATTTTGTTCTTTCAACTATCTAAAGTCTTTTTCGATTGATTATCTAAAAATTGACGGACAATTTATTCGTAATATAGGTAATGATGAAACAGATCAGGTTTTGGTCAAGGCAATGTGTGATATTGCCAAAAAACTAGGTTTACAGACTATTGCGGAATTTATTGAATCACTTGAATCATTAAATATTGCCAAAAGATTGGGGATAGATTTTGCACAAGGTCATTTATTCGGCCGGCCTCAAACTATGATTATGAAAGATGATGCAATTTTTACACGTGATCTCTCTATTTTTAATGACTCGGATCGTTTTTCCTCCAACAAGCTTTAATTAATTTTTGTGGCATCCAGCAGAAAAACAAATACTAAAAAAACAGTTAAGACAAAAAAATCCAAAAGGAGGCAAAAAAAGACATTTAGCTCATGGTTTAAAAAACTTTTTTTTATTGTTTTTGGTATTCTGACTTTTGTTTTTCTGTGTTATCTCGGTTACCTTGACTATACCCTAAGAGAACAGTTTGAAGGTCGGCGCTGGGCTATTCCTGCCAAAGTGTATGCCAGTCCAACGGAGATATATTCTGGTTATGATATTTCAGCAAGCAATTTTGAAAAATTGCTGCAAACTTTACATTATCGCCTGGATTATCAATTATCTTCTGAAGGAACCTATTTCAAAAAAGCCTCGCAGATTACAGTTAAAACCCGTAGCTTCACTTTTTGGGATGGCCGGCAGGATTCACAAACGCTCAGAATCAGTTTTGGGTTGGATCGAATCACTCGAATTATTAATTTGGGGACAGGCAGAAAAACGGCTATCGTTCGAATGGACCCGGTTCAGATTGCCAGTTTTTATCCGACCCGTAAGGAAGACCGGGTACTTATCAAACTGAAACAAGCGCCTGATGCTTTGATTCAGGGTTTGCTAGCCACAGAAGATCGGGATTTTTATCATCACTTTGGTATTTCATTCAGAGCAATTGCCAGAGCAATGCTGGCCAATATCAAGGCAGGTACGATTGTTCAGGGTGGCAGTACCATCACTCAGCAGTTGGTGAAAAATTTCTATCTGACTTCGGAAAGAAGTTGGTGGCGCAAAATCAATGAAGCATTAATGGCGATTATTCTTGATTTTCGTTATAGCAAAGATGAAATTCTGGAAGCGTACCTAAATGAAGTTTATTTAGGGCAGGATGGAGCCAGCGCCGTGCACGGATTTGGTCTGGCAAGCGAATTTTATTTTGGCCGGCCATTGCAAAATCTGCCTTTGCATCAGGTTGCAACTCTGGTTGCGTTGGTCAGAGGCCCATCCTATTACGATCCAAGACGATACAAAAAAAGAGCGATTGCCCGACGAAATCTGGTTTTGGATGAAATGCACAAGCAAGGTTATATTACCTTGAAGCAAGCGGCCGATGCGAAACGGCAAAAGTTGGGCGTAATCGCCTATACCCATCGTGCCGTTAACCGGTATCCCAGTTTTATTGATTTGGTTAAACGCCAGTTGCGGGAGCAATATCGTGAGGAAGATTTAACATCAGAAGGGTTAAGAATTTTTACCACCCTGGATATTCGGGTACAAAATATTTTGGAACAAACCCTGGATGTTAAAATCAAATATCTGGAAAAGCGCCCAAAATCTGACAAGCTGGAAGCGGCAGCAGTTGTCACAAGAAGGGAAAATGGAGAAATTTCAGCTTTTGCTGGAGGCAGGAACAAAAACAATGCGGGTTTTAATCGAGCTTTGGACGCACTGCGGCCAATTGGTTCGTTGATCAAGCCGGTTATTTATTTAACGGCACTAGAATATCCCGAAAAATATACAGTGATTACCCGGATAAGTGATCGAAGGCTGCAATTAAAAGCCAAAAATGGCAAGATTTGGGCGCCGAGAAATTATGATCGCAAAGAACATGGCGAGGTGCCTTTACATACTGCATTAGCCCATTCATATAATCTGGCAACCGTCAGAGTTGGGATGGATATTGGAATTGCCCGAATAGCAAAAACACTACGAAATCTAGGGGTAAGCAAGGAGATTAAATTGTATCCATCTTTATTATTGGGAGCGTTGCCTTTGTCGCCAATGGATGTAACCCAGCTTTATCAAACCCTTGCAGGCGATGGTTTTTCTGCGCCGTTGAGGGCAATTCGTGCAGTGGTTTCTTCTGAAGGTGAAGTCATGCAGCGCTACCCATTTGTTATCAGGCAGGTGGTTGATCCGGCTGCCACCTTTATCACCAATACTATTTTACAGGAGGTGATGCGAGAAGGAACCGGGCGTTCAGCTTATTTATATATGCCAAGGGATTTGAATCTGGCCGGTAAAACAGGCACTACGAACTCGCTAAGAGACAGTTGGTTTTCAGGGTTTAGCGGCGATTATTTGACGACCATCTGGATTGGCAGGGATGATAACAAGCCAACTGGCTTAACTGGAGCCAGTGGGGCTTTGCAGGTGTGGATTTCATTAATGCGAAAAATTGCGAAACAGCCTGTTGATTTAATTGCGCCTGAAAATATAGAAATGGTCTGGATTGATCCGGAATATGATTTGCTGGCAAATGAAGATTGTCCTGGCGCAAAACTTTTTCCATTCACTACAGGTTCAGCGCCAGTAGAATATTCCCCTTGTGTTAATACGCCAGTAAATCGAGCCAGACAATGGTTTGATCGGTTTCTGGAAGATAATTTTTGGTAAACAGGATGATAAAAATCAGATATTTTATTTTTTTACAATTATTTTTTTCGGCTTACTCTGGTTTTGCAGCAGAACAACCCGTGCAACAATTCAAAGCATTTATAGCAAAGGCTAATACCCTGATTGCAGATGTCAAACAGGTTTCCATTGATGAATATGGCAAACCTGCAAAAACTAGCTATGGTACTTTTTATTTGCAGCGTCCGGGTAAATTTCGATGGGACTACAAAAAACCATTTGTTCAACAAATCGTTTCCAGTTCCGGCAAGGTATGGTTTTATGATGCTGATCTGGAGCAGGTGACAATCAAAAAAACTGATCAATCATTGGGTTCAACTCCAGCATTGTTGTTGAGTGGCGAGGTGGCGTTGGAGCAAAATTTTGATATTAAAAACCAAGGTCAGGATGAAGGAATGCAATGGATAAAATTAATTCCCAAAGATGAAGCCAGTGGCTTTAAATACATTCTGATTGGCATGGATGGCGAAAAATTAGCTGGGATGGAATTAAGTGATAATTTTGGCCAACTAACGCGGATCTATTTTTCCAATTTAAAAATTAACACCCCTATTAATCCGGAAGTATTTGAATTTAAAGTACCGGAAGGTGTGGACGTATTTACTGACCAAAAGTGACTGATTGCTTAACCACGCCATTAGCCGATCGGATGCGGCCAAAAAGTCTTGAGGATTTTGCTGGTCAGCCACACTTGCTAAAGCCTGGCAAGCCGTTGTATGAGGCTGTTGCTCAGGGGCGATTGCATTCGATGATTTTTTGGGGGCCGCCAGGAACAGGAAAAACCACGCTGGCACGAATGATAGCGGCTTATTCCGATGCTGAATTTAGGTCTGTTTCCGCAGTGTTGGCAGGTGTAAAAGAAATCAGGGCAGCTGTCGCAGCGGCCAAGACCATTCAGGATCAGCAAGGAAAAAGGAGTATTTTATTTGTCGATGAGGTACATCGGTTTAATAAATCACAGCAAGATGCCTTTTTGCCCCATGTTGAAGATGGAACTGTCTATTTTATTGGTGCAACCACAGAAAACCCTTCTTTTGCCTTAAATAATGCCTTGCTTTCGCGTGCTCGTGTTTATGTATTAAATTCTTTAACTGTTGATGATTTGCAGGAAGTATTGGAGGCAGCGTTGACAGACGAACAACGCGGGCTAGGCAGTTTGAAATTACGATTATCGGATTCGCTTAAAGAGCAGTTTGCCGTTGCCGCCGATGGTGATGCCAGAAGATTGCTCAATTTATTGGAAATTGCTGCAGAACTTGCTCTTGCAGGGAATGATCAGGTTATCACTGATGAAATCAGTCGGGAAGTCCTCAGTGGAGGAGTCAGACGTTTTGATAATCAGGGTGAGGAGTTTTATAACCAAATCTCGGCATTGCATAAATCAGTTCGTGGCAGTGCGCCCGATGCTGCATTGTATTGGTTTTGCAGAATGATTGAAGCAGGTTGTGATCCACTTTATTTGGCCCGGCGCATTGTTCGTATGGCTTCTGAAGACATCGGCAATGCCGATCCAAGGGGGTTGCAAGTAGCCATGAATGCCTGGGAAACCCAGGAACGTTTAGGAAGCCCGGAAGGTGAGTTGGCGCTTGCTCAGGCAATTGTTTATCTGGCTTGCGCACCCAAAAGCAATGCTGTCTATATGGCCTTTAAAGCAGCGATGCGGGATGCCAAAAACAGTGGCAGTTTGGAGGTTCCGGTCCATTTAAGAAATGCGCCAACAAAACTTATGAAATCTCTCGATTATGGCAAGGAGTATCGTTATGCCCACAATGAGCCAGAAGCTTATGCGGCAGGAGAAAATTATTTTCCTGAATCTTTAGAAGGTTCAGAATATTATTATCCGGTTTCCAGAGGCCTGGAATTAAAAATTGCAGAAAAATTAAAACATTTACGGGAATTGGATAAAATAGCCGGTAAAAAATAACCCTAATTAAAACAGTGTTGGCTCGGCAAATATTTTTTTCAAACGGAATTTACCGTAAATTGTTGACCATGCAAGAATTTTAAAAGTGAATTATGGATCTGAAATTTCTGGATTTTGAACAACCTATCGTAGAGCTGGAAGCAAAAATTGAAGAACTAAGGAATGTAGAATTTGATAATGACATTAATATCTCTGACGCTTTAAAGCAATTGGAAGATAAGTGTCAAACTTTGACTGAGAGCATCTTTTCTGATTTATCTGATTGGCAGATTTCCCAGATTTCCCGACATCCGGGAAGGCCTTACACGCTGGATTATGTTGACTTGATGTTTACTGATTTTCATGAGCTGCATGGCGATCGAGCCTATGCGGATGATCCTGCTATTGTTTGTGGATTGGCTCGTTTGGAAGGTCAGTCAGTGATGGTGATAGGTCATCAAAAAGGCCGGGATACCAAAGAAAAAATTTATCGGAATTTTGGCATGCCGCGGCCTGAAGGTTATCGTAAAGCATTACGGATGATGAAAATGGCTGAACGATTTAGTTTGCCCATAATCTGTTTGATCGACACACCGGGAGCTTATCCTGGAATTGGTGCCGAAGAACGGGGGCAAAGTGAAGCGATTGCCAGAAACCTGTTTGAAATGGCCAGGCTCAGAACACCTATTATTTGTACGGTAATTGGGGAAGGCGGTTCTGGCGGCGCTTTGGCAATCGGTGTGGGGGATCGCCTGATTATGCTGGAATACAGTACCTATTCGGTTATTTCTCCGGAAGGTTGTGCGTCAATTCTTTGGAAGAGCGCCGATAAAGCAAAACTGGCTGCCGAAGCAATGGGAATCACCTCAGATAGAATTCGTGAGCAGGGTTTCGTAGATGAGGTGGTTAGAGAGCCATTGGGTGGAGGCCATCGGGATTTTCAAAAAACCGCTTTAAATTTACGTGAAGCCCTGATTCGCCATCTGGACGTTTTGAAAAAAGACAGTATTGATGATTTATTGACTAAACGCTACCACCGCATTATGGCATTTGGTTCTTATGCTGAGGAAGTAGT
>CAZGYJ010000108.1:4693-10371 GCA_964530345.1 uncultured Methylomonas sp. | reverse complement strand
GAAGACGGATAAAAAGACAAGCCAGTTGTCAAAGTTATTTCATGTTCGTTCCTTAAGTAGGCGCAAATTTATTGCGCCTACCTTTTTTCATTAAGAAAATAGATTTTTAACTTTATCAGTCAGATTGTCCCAGCCATCTTCAAGTTGTGCGCTGACTTCATCCCAGCCTTCTTCAATGGAATCTTTGAGATCATCCCATTTATCATCTGCCGCGTCAGCTATTTCCATAGCCTTGGCTTTGGCTTCTTCCAGTTTTGGCTCCAGAGTGCTGATGGACTCCTTGATATCATCCAGAGCATCACTGGATTCATCCAGTGCTTTTTCTTTCAATTGTTCCAGCTTGGCTGATTGCTCTTCAATGGTTTCCTGAACTTTAGCTAATAAATCATTTTTTGTACTCATCATTTCCTCCGGTTGTTATATTGCTGGTAGTTACCAGCAGATTATTGATTAGCCCGGCATTTTTGCAGAGCTATTCCTTGAGTCTGATAATTAAATTGCCTTCAGCAATATTTACATCTTCGACGCCATCAGCAAAGGCTTTCCAGAATCCTTCATCCTGGCCAAACTCATTAACAAGATCGACATTTTTCAGTCCACCTAACCAGGCATTAGGAATTGGAACTCCCATGATGCTGACTCCCTTCAGTTTTATAATGGGTCTGTTATTTGCGAATGCAAGCTCCATACCTGCAGATATTTTGATAGTTTTGCCGCCAAGAACCGGAAAGTCTTCATCCATGGGCATTAGCAGTTTGCCGCTAGCCATATTTTCTGATAGATCAATAGCCAGTTTATCTGCCAGATCGGTATTTTTGGCCAAAAGCGCATTAAGTTCACGCTCTGTTAGACTGATTTCTCTTGTGGCGCCTTGCTCAGAATATTTTTCGGGTTCAAGTCCGGTTTGTTTTGTGGTTGGATTAGTGTTATCAGCAAGCCAGCTAAATTGCAGTAGTTTTTTGTCTAATTTCTGATTTTCTTGCTGATTCAGCTCAACTGGTTGAAATTGTTTTGGGAAGAAGTAATTATTAATTACCCAGATTGTGATAACTACTGATAAAAATATAATGAGTGAAATGCCACCTATTATGAACAATAAATTCTTGCTTTTTTTTTCAGGCTCACCGTTGATTGGATTATTCATTTTTTTTGCCATTAAATTCAGTGTGATCATGCCACAAGACTTGTCCTTTAACAACACGATTTTCCGTATAAATTATTAATTACTGTAATGCGTTGTCTACTTCAATTTCGGTTAATTAGCTTTAGTTCGCATAATGTAACTACTCAGCTTATTTATAGTTTCAATATCAGTAACTTATTCCATAAGATGTCGTAAATATGTCCGTGTAGGTTTGATTGTGTTATCCATACTTATTCCATAAAATGCTGATATTTAATGATTTTAGTCAAATTAAATACGCTGAATGGTTACCGCATAATAATAAATCTTCAAATTGTTTTTATTGCCAGGGGAAGTGGGTTAACATGCTTATTAAATCATTGAAATTATCAGGATTTCGATGAGTGAAGTTGGGCTTTTAGATTTATTGATGACTCATTAGCCAGAAAGCGTAGCCAATATTAAAAGTACCAATGGTTATATTTGTTTCAAGTGGATTAACTAACAGGGTATGTTTCAAAATAATTCAAAAGGTAAAATTTTTGTCATTATCAGTTTTTCATTACTAACGCTGATTATTGCTGCTTGCAAGCCATTCACTGAGCCACAACCCCAGTTACGTATCGGTACCAATATTTGGTCTGGTTACGAACCCTTATATCTTGCTCGTGAACTTGGTTATTATGATGAGTCGCAGCTTAGATTAGTTGAGTTTAATTCTTCTTCTGACGTCATAACTGCATTAAGAAATGGCTCGCTAGAAGCTGCGGCGTTGACACTTGATGAAGCATTGACACTGTTACAGGATGGTTTCAAACTGAAAATCATTTTGGTTATGGATTTTTCTGATGGCGGTGATGTTTTGTTAGGCAAACCCTATTTGAAATCCTTGGCGATGCTACAAAATAAAACAATCGCTGTAGAAAATACCGCAGTGGGTGCAATTTTGCTTGATGGGGCTTTGCAAGCAGCTAATCTGGATGTGGCAGATATTAACATTATCAGTTGCACATGGAATGAGCATAAGACATGCTTTCAAAATACTGATGCTGTCGTTACCTTTGAACCTGCTAAAACACTATTATTAAAACAAGGCGCGATACCATTATTTGATAGCAGTCAAATTCCTGATCGTATTGTTGATGTGCTTGTCGTACAAGAGGGTATTTTGGCCGATGACCAGATTACATTACGGCAGTTACTACAGGGTTATTTCAAGGCGCGGCAATATTATTTTGAAAACCAAGAAAAAGCAGCTGAGTTAATAGCGCCACGAATGGCGCTGACTGCTGAAGAAGTGATAAAAGCTTTTGAAGGTATAAAATTACCAGACCTTGAAGAAAATCATACTTTACTTGCCAGTAAGGCCCCTGGAATTCAGAAAATAACTATAAGACTAAGAGACTTGATGTTGCAACAAAGCCTACTCAGTAAAGATGTTAATGTTAGTGAAGTTGCCAATGGTTCATTTTTGCCAGACCTTCCCAAATGACTAAACCTGCCCGCTCTATTTCAATTCGACTGTGGTTGCCAATCCTTGTTGTTTGTATCGGCAGCATTATTTGGGGAATTATGACCTGGCAGGAATATACTCTACTCAAAACCAATTTGATAAATAGTAGTGAAAAACTTATTCAGCAAGATATGACTTTGCTACAAAATGAGTTACAAACAGAAATTCGTAAAGGTTTTTATAATGAGGCGGAACAAGCAGTAACCATTAGAGGTGTAAATAATCATTATAAAAATTTGATTTTGGTTGATGATCGGATGTTGGTTCGTTTTAGTACCAGGCTGGCATATAAAGGAAAATCTGTGACTGAGGTATTGCCTGTTTTTGACACGAGAAAATTTAATGAGGTATCTAGCCAAAAGCATGCAAATGTTATTTTGGCAGAAGACCAGTACCGATTTTTTTCATATTTTCCTGTGATATTAGAACGCCGTCCAAATGAGATACGTTCTCGACGTGTGGGGGTGATTTTTCTTGATTACGATATTAGTCGGGATGTGCAGGCTATCAAGTATCAGTTATTAAAAAACAGTTTGTTGATTGCACTAATTCTGATAACTACTCTGGGGTTGTTGTTTATATTCATCAAGTTTTTTATCACCAGACCGATTAACCAGTTGGTCGCAAATACCAGGAAAATTGCGGCAGGTCATTATGATGCAATTAATAATATCAGTGGTACCGGTGAGATTGCCCAAATGTTTAAAGCGATAAATGACATGAGCCAACAGCTTAATGAACGGGAGCAGCAACTTGATGAAGCCATGACTGCATTGCAAAATAAAGAACGTTGGCAAGACCAGTTATTAAACACTTTACCGAATGGCGTGCAAGAAAGTGATATAAAAGGCTTAATCACTTTTAGTAATGACGCCCATCATCGAATGCTTGGCGTCAAAAATGGGAAATTGATTGGTCAGTACATCTGGAATTATCAGCCTGATGAAGAAAATAAAGCTGCACTCGCAGAATATTTGGAATATCTGGTAAAAGAGCAGCCAAAGCCCACTCCGTTTATCACCTTCAATAAAAGCGCTGATGGCCGGGATCTTTTCCTAGAAATTATTTGGGATTATCAGCGAAATGAGAAAGGCAGAATTACTGGATTTATTAGCGTCATTTCTGATATTACCGAGCGCAAGCAGATTGAAGAAGCACTTCGTCGTTCGCAGAAAATGGAAGCAATTGGACAGCTAACTGGAGGTATTGCACACGATTTTAATAATATACTAGGTATCATTACTGGGCATCTCAGTCTTCTAGAATTGGAACATGATTTAGGAAGCAAAGCGGAACAACGTTTACAAATTATTAATCAAACTGTTCAGCGTGCGGTAAATTTGACTCGTCAATTGCTAGGCTTTTCAAGTCAACAAGCTTTATTAACGGAAATGATTGATATTAATCACTTGATTAAGCACGTTGACCATTTGTTGACACAGTCACTAACACCTCAAGTTGAAATTGAATACCGATATGCCGAGAATTTGTGGTTATCAGAAGTCAATCCTGGTGAATTTGAAGACGCTTTGCTTAATCTTGCCATTAATGCTCGTGATGCCATGGAAGGGCAAGGTAAATTAACCATCGAAACTCATAACAGCACTCTTGATGAGGGCTATTGTTCCATTAATCCTGGGGTGTCCGCGGGTGATTATGTTCAGATTACTGTCAGTGATACCGGTATCGGTATTCCTCATGAACAGCAGGAACGAATCTTCGAGCCTTTTTTTACTACCAAGGAGCGGGGTAGAGGGACAGGTTTAGGGTTGTCAATGGTGTTTGGTTTTGTCAAACGCTCTGGTGGCCATATCAAGGTTTATTCTGAGCCAGGGATTGGAACCACGTTTCGTATCTATTTGCCTAAATCAACTGGAATACAGCAAAAAACAGAAAAACAATCACAACAAGTTCAATCAATTTTGCCTATGGGGACGGGTAACATCTTAGTAGTTGATGATGAATTGGCATTACTGAATTTGGTTGAAGAAACCTTAAAACTTCAGGGTTACAAAGTTATTACAGCCAACAATGCAAGAGAAGCATTGGAAAAGCTTAAACAACATTCTGAAATTGATTTGTTGTTCAGCGATGTTGTGATGCCTGGTGGACTTAATGGGTATGAGCTAGCTGAAAAGGCGGTAAAAATGTATCCTGGGTTGAAGGTACTTTTAACCTCAGGATATACAGAAACCGCGATTGCAAAAAATGGTCAAGCGCGATTTAATGCCAATTTGCTTAGCAAGCCTTATACGTTGGAAGAACTATCAAAGCAAATTCGAGAGACCTTATCAGGCTTTGAAAAGAATTCTGAATAAAACAAGTTTGTTTTGGTGATGAATGTTGCGAAACTTAAAAAACGCATCAATACCAAAGTCCATTAATATGCCAGCGTGGCGGTCGGTTAATTGGTTGGCTGAATTTAGAGTGAAAATTACCATTGGCAAAAATATCAGAAAGGATATTTTTATCGCTAATGTTCGGTTTTAATTCCATCAGTCGTTTAATGCGAGCCTCTGTTTCTGGGTGGGTACGCAGTAATGAAGGGACAGGAACATTGCGGCCAGGAAGGAATACTTGCTCCATCCAGCCGCCCTGAGATTTTTCAATTTTAACCAATGCACTAGCCAGGCTTTCCGGGTCACCTGTTAATCGGGCGGCATTAAGATCAGCGTTATATTCTCGGGTGCGCGAAAGTGCTAGTTGCGCCAAGGCGCTCAAGTTGGGTGCAAAAATCATGAGTAGGATAGCAAACCAGTTTATTGGCTGTCCAGACATCATGATCAGCGGTAGGTTGATAAGCAGTAAAAATTGCCCCATTAGGGAAATCATGCTGGTGGTGCGACTAAACATATCCGCCAGACCCATTACCCACAAATCGTTATTACGAATATGACTGATTTCATGTGCGATGACACCTATTAATTCGGGTAACTCCAGTTCCCGCGCCAATCCATCTGTTATTGCAATTGCTGAATGGCTACGGGTACCAACGGAAAAAGCATTCAACATTTGGCTGGGAATGTAATATAGCTCTGGAAC
>CAZGYJ010000108.1:0-4593 GCA_964530345.1 uncultured Methylomonas sp. | reverse complement strand
TAGCTCTGGAACGGTTGGTAAACCAGCGCGTTTAGACAATTTTTTTACTGCCTTCCAGATTTCTGGGGCTTGTTCTGGGGTGATTGGGATTGCCCCATAAAGGCTCATAACCATTTGCGGGGCAATAAAAGAATTTATGAAAATGCCAAGGATGCCAAAAATCAGCAACATAATAACTCCGTCTTGGCCCCAGAACATCCAACCAAGCAAGGCAAAAAAACTGCCCATTATGGTCAATAGTAGAATTGATTGTAGGATATTTAACCCGGCATGTTGTAACCAGACGGAATCATCAATTTCATGGCTGCTCATCATGGTTATCCTAGATTTTCAAATCGGCTCAGGCGAGTGCGCATGAATTCAATTTCTTCAAGCAAATCAAGCGCCAGCGCTGCTCCCGCCGCATTAATGCCAAGATCATGTTCAAGCCGTAAAGCGCAACGAACACGTAAAATGCTGATACCCTGGAAGCGCCAATGTTGTGGATCTTGTCCTAATGGTTCTGCAATGCCTTCTTCGACCAGGTCGAAAACACGTTCTGCAGGTACTCGGCAAATCCGGCATAGTTCTGCCAATGTTATTTCCATGTTATCTTCCAGTACATCACCTGATAACAAGTCCATCATTTGTTTAGTCATAATGAATTATACTCCTAAGTGTGCACGAGGATTGAACGGCACGGCTTTTTCAAATTCGCGATATGCTTGCTTTGCGGATTCAGTATCTGCAGGAGGCAAGGCAATTTGCAAGATCACATAAAAGTCGCCTGGTGGTTTTCCTGGAATACCTTTGCCTTTTAGGCGAAGTTTCTTGCCGGCTTTGGAGTCCGCTGGTATTTTTAAATCTACCGGCCCTGTTGGGGTAGGTGCTTTTATTTTTGCGCCTAAGGCTGCTTCCCAAGGGGCCAAGGGTAAATCTAAATAAACATCTTTTCCTTCAACCTTATATAGCGAGTGTGGCTTGAATTCGATTTCGAGAAATAAATCTCCTGCTTCTCCCTGACCGATTCCAGAGCCACCTTGTTTTGCTAAACGTAAATGCTGACCTTGGCGCACTCCTTTGGGGATACGGACATTCAATGTGCGTTCTTTGACTTGTGGTCTGCCATCGGGACCCAGCTCGGTATGCTTAAGGGTCATGGTTTTATTGGCGCCATGATAAGCATCTTCAAGGTCAATTAGAATTTTTGCATGGGTATCATTTCCCCTGGCATGATATTCAGTACCGCCACGAGAGGGGCCGCTGCTATAGGAAAAGCCTTTGCCGAATAGCTGTTCAAAGAAGTCACTGAATCCAGAAGCGTCGGCGCCAGTGAAATCTCCACCGTGAAATTCGAACCCTTGATCCCAACCAGGCGGAGGCCTGAAGTCTTCACCGGCTTTGTAATTTGTGCCGAGTTGATCATACGCAGCACGTTTTTCAGGGTCTTTGAGTACTTCATAAGCTTCTCCAACTTCCTTGAAGCGTTTTTCAGCATCTGCTTCCTTGCTGACGTCAGGATGATATTTTCTGGCAAGCTTGCGGTAAGCACGTTTGATCTCATCCTGGGTGGCGTCTTTTTTGACTCCCATTATTTCGTAATAGTCTTTAAATTCCATTGCAATCTGTTTTTATCAATGAGTGATTAATATACTCTATTTTTCTGAACCGGACACAGGGGCCGTAAAGCCCTGTGTCCTAACTCAGTAAGTTACCAACTCAAAGCAATATAACGTTGGAAATCGCCATTTCGGATCAATAATAAAACCCGTTTTTTTGCTTTACTTTTTGCAATTTCACGTTTGAAATCCTCAGCATTCTTAACCGTTTTGCGATTGACTTGCAGAATAACTGTTCCCACCTGAATGCCTGCCAAAGCGGCAATTGATCCAGGGCGTACGTCTGTAACCACAACGCCTTCGCCTGGTTTTGCGTTGAATTGTTCTGCTAGCTCTTGCGTTAAGGTCTGCACAGTCAATCCAATTTCAGCAGAGCTTTGGGCGGGGCCTTTTGCAACTTGCAAGTTTTTCCCTAATTTTCCAATAGTGACATGTAGCTTTTTTCGTTCTCCATCACGTAACACCGTCATTTCTACGCGTCTACCTGGAGGAACAATCGAGACCTGGTTTCGGAAGTGTCCAACATTACTTACTTTGTTGCCTTCAAACTCAACAATAATATCACCTTGTTTTATACCGGCCTGCTGTGCTGGTGAGCCCTCGGCCACTTGTGCTACAAGGATGCCTTGGCCTGGATCAATACCGAAAGAATCTGCTAAATCAGGTGTTAATGGCTGAATGACAACGCCAAGATAACCACGCGTTACTTCTCCTTTTTCAATTAACTGACTGCCAATTGCTTTGGCTAAATTAATTGGAATCGCGAAACCAATTCCCATGTTGCCGCCGCTACGACTAAAAATTGCAGTATTGATGCCAACCACCTCGCCATCAATATTGACGAGTGGACCACCGGAGTTACCGGGATTAATTGCAGCGTCGGTCTGAATGAAATCTTCATAATCATTAATACCTAGTGTGCTCCTGCCTTTAGCGCTGACAACGCCAACAGTCAACGTGTGGCTTAATCCAAAAGGATTGCCAAGTGCTAATACCCATTCTCCGACTTCAAGTTTTGAAGAATCACCCAGTGGAATAGCAGGGAGTCCAGTGGCCTTAATTTCAATAACTGCAACATCAGATTTAGGGTCACGGCCAGTAATTTTAGCGTTATATTCGCGGCCATTATTAAATTTGACACGAATTTTTTCCGCATTATCTACAACATGATTATTAGTCAAGATGTAGGTTTTGTCGGAGAGAATGCCATCTTTTACCCAAAAAACAAAACCTGATCCTTGCCCCATAACTCTTTGTTGGCCTTGAGGTGGCTGCATTTGCGGGGTCTGCCCAGGTGGGAGTTGAGGCATTCCAGGAAACTGGTCGCCAAAAAAACGTCTGAAAAAATCATCACCCAAAGGTGGTTGGGCTCCAAATGGAGGTTGAAGTTGTGGAATTGCTTGACTTGGTAATTTGGCTTCTACCTGAATAAATACGACCGATGGTGAAACTTTTTTTGCCACTGAAGCAAATGCTTTACTGGTTTTACGCAAACTTTCGACACCGTTATCGAGTGCATATACCGGTAATGAAGTAAAACAGAGCAACAATATTAAACGCACCATATAATTAATTTTCATTTTTTTAATCTCCTTTGAATGTTTTTTATTTTGCATGACCAGTTACTTAACAATTTGGGACTAATTGGTTTTTGATGTGAACTGCGCAACATACATAGACAAGGTTTTCTCAATCTTGTTTCTTCAATCTGAGGTCTTTTTTTTTAATTACAAGTCCTAGAGGAATTTTCTATTTTTTCTTTTAATCCTGTAGTATTTGGGTATTGAAATAAGTATTTTTTTAAAATGCGATTAAAAGTTAATCAATTACAGACATATTTGGAAAGGAAGTTAGCGCCGGTTTATCTAATTAGTGGTGATGAGCCTCTGCAATTACAGGAAGCCTCAGATGCAGTGAGATTGGCAGCTAAGAAATCTGGTTATGAAAATCGAGAAGTATTTTCTGTGGATGTTAATTTTAACTGGACAGAGCTGTTAGAGTCAGCAAGTTCATTATCCATTTTTTCGGATCGAAAAATTATTGATTTACGTATACCTTCGGCAAAACCAGGCGCAGAAGGAGCAAAATTTCTTGTAAAATACTGTGAAGCTCCCCCACCAGACACCTTATTGCTTATTACGACAGGGAAGATAAATAAAGCGTCAGAGAAAGCAAACTGGTTTCAAGCGCTGGAGAAAGCTGGTGTCGTTGTGCAAACTTGGCCTTTAAGTGGGCGGGATTTTCTGCAATGGTTGCAGCAACGGATGCAAAATAAGGGGCTGCAAGCGGATCAGTCAGTTCTGAAGCTATTTATGTCTCGTGTTGAGGGTAATTTGCTTGCGGCCGCCCAGGAAGTTGAAAAACTATATGTGCTTTATGGGACAAAGCATTTGACCGAGCAAGATATTTCAAATGCAGTAATCGACAACTCCCGTTATGATGTTTTTAATCTGATCGATAGTTTGTTGGTTGCCAATACGCAGCGTGCGATCAAGATTTTGCATGACTTGAAGGCTGAAGGAGTCGCTGAGCCAATCATTTTATGGGCATTTTCCAGGGAGGCCAGAACTTTAGTTGAAATTAAAATTGCATTGTCTTTCGGTGAAAGAAGGGATGGATTATTTAAAAAAAAGCAGGTCTGGGGAAGTCGCCAAAAATTAGTGAGTATGGCATTACAAAGACTTACCTTGCTTGAACTGGAAACAATTTTGTTGCTTGCTGCCGAAGCTGACCGGCAAATAAAAGGAGAGCAAGATGGGGATGTCTGGGTGACTTTTGAAGAAATTTGTCTGGTATTTTTAGGGAAAAATTTCAAACAAGTTATTGTTAAAGAAGCAATTTAAGTATTATTCGTGTTGACACTGGTTAGTCTCTGTTGTAAGTTAGTAGGTTCATGATTACATGTAATAAAGAGGACTAATATGAAAAAAATTATTTATTTAGGTCTTGCTGCAACTTTTGCAAGTTCAGCTATGGCTACTACCTATCAGGTTGA
>CAZGYJ010000107.1:7066-10552 GCA_964530345.1 uncultured Methylomonas sp. | reverse complement strand
AATCATTTTTTCTTAAATATTATCAACACAGTTCAAAAATCAAAATTTATAACCCCAACGAACCGACAATGTCCCGTCCTGTTTCAATTGGTAACCATTATAATCATGAATAACCGGTTGAAGCCACTCAACACTTAAACTATGTCCAGAAAATTCTCCTTGTGGAGCTGAAAAAGTCACGCCCAATCCAATATCCCAAAATTTACCACCATAATTAGCTGGGTTCTCTGTATTTGCTCTCTGTGGTGTATCGGCTGGATCAGTTAGGCTAGGCTGATATTCCATTCTGCTGGAAAAGCCTCGTATGCTCCCTTGTACTAGATATTGATTTCTTAAAGTAAATGCCAACCAACTTGTCGCCTTGTATCCAACCCAGACAGAGCCTTTTATTTCATCACCCAAGGCATATCCTAATTTATTCCGGCTCTGCATACGCTTGATACCACTTACTTGCCCTCCCCAATACCATTGATCAGCATAACCGGTATAAGTCAGACTCGACCTTAAATCCCAGGTTCCGCTTCCTAATTGCATACCATAACTTTGGGTCTGGCTGGTGTTATTCAAAAAGCCATCAAAAGTCACATCAATCCGGCCTGTGGGCGCACTCACACCAATACCTAAGTGCACATGATGATGTTCATTTTCAAACACTTTAAATAAGGCAGTCATCAAAGTATCACCTAGCCCAACATTTTCATGAGGCCCGCCCTGGGCATCAGAAAGTGCATTAGGTAAAGGTGTCATTTCCATTTTTTTATAAGCAAATTGTGGCATTAACATCAAATTCAACCAATCCGTTGGCGCATACATAAAATTGATCATATGCATATCCATACGCATTGCTGTTGACTTAAACTCACAACCAATGGAAATAACCCGACAAGCAGAAGTTGCCAATTCCTGATCATTGATTCCCGAGTGCGTTCCCCGCTGAAAACCATCAGCCCAATCAGCATGGGAGTAATTATAAGACACCATAAAATCACCTGCACTCAGCATATGTCCCTCCATAATCCCAGCAGGTAATGGGCCGCCATGATGAGAATGCCTAGGAGATTGATGTGTATTGTCAATACTGCCCCCTAAACTGGATAAATTAATATTTAACGAAGCCGTCAATAAATAGGCATCAATATCAGCAAAATCTCCACTGCCCTTCCCATCTAGCTGCAAGGAACTACGCTGCGTCATGTATTCAAAACCAGCTGATAAGGTAACACCCTTGACAAATTGTTTGGTAATCGTTATACCGCCACTTAACTTTCCAAAACCAGAAAGGCGGTAATCGCTGGAATAATAACCATCTGCTCTCGGCGCTAAAAAATACGGCGCATAAAAATCGGCTGCGGTCTGAGAATAATAACGAATATAAGGCTCAATCATTAGCCCGAACGACAATTGCTGATACCAAGCAAGATCCAACGTATGCGAACGGATAGCCCAGTCATCCCACTGATACCTGTATCGGGCATGTAATGCACCTTTTAGACTGGAAAAATACTGGTTGACACCGCCAGTAACAGACCATTGATCACGCTTATCTGGCCTGACTTCCCGAAAAAGATCAATGCCCACCGGTATCAGATTGACACCTGTATAATATTTCCAACCTTTATTCTGATCTAGATCCAAGGGTGCGTTTATGCCAACTAATGTATATTCCGCAGCTGATAACAATCCTTTGATATGAACCAACTTATAAGGATTGGAAAGATAGCCCCGTTTACGGCTATATTCACCACTCAGATAAACTAAAGTATTTTTACTAAATACCTGGCTCAATGCCATACTAAAGGTTCGATAGGTATTATCAGCATTAAAATCATTGGCTGACCCGCCATGATCATGTGGTCCGCCTGTTGAAGGTGCCGCTCTAAAAATATGATTATTAGAAAATTTATATCCGAGTGTGACCGTTGTCAGTTTATCATTAAATTCAAAACTATGGTAAGTAGAACCAAATGTGGAAGTATAATCCGGTTCAATTGAATAACCACCCGAAGCCGTTAGCGTATAAGGGCCAAAAAATAGTTTCGCCTTTAATATTGGCATGTGGCGAGTTTCGAGAGGGTGGGCTTCGATAATTTGTTTAATCGTATGGTCACCACCAGACTGTTTTTTTTCAAGATAGCGCTTAATCAATTCGGTTTGCATCCTAACACCAGAATCATTAGGATCAACCCCAACCTTCTGTGCCACGTTCACCGGAAGCGTTGGCAAAACAAAACCATTGGCCAAATCTGCCTGCAAACCAGCCCAAATAGCTGTATCAGCAAAAGCACCTTTCAGAATCGTATCATTCATTAAACCAAAAGCCGGCCCTCCTGCCAGATCGAAACCGGAAGCCTTTGTCACGATATCCGCACTATTAGCTGGCACAACATAGCTGGGAGATGCTCCCGAATAAGTATCCTGGTCATAGGAAAATGAAAATTGAAACCAATCTGACACCGGAACAACAAAACCACCATGATACACTTGCACCTGCATTCGGTTACCTGCTTCACTATAATAGCCAAACTGAGTGTTCAACTGGGGTTGATCAACAGGACTATCTGCCTTTAACTCGGGGCTAGGTAAGCTTAACGCAGCACCAGTCAAAGCCAATAAGGCATTTTTACCTGAAGTGGCTTGTTTGTTTTTTTTAATTACAACCACAGCCGCCACCAGAACCAATGATACCTCCAGAGGATGCCTCTTTGCTTTCAAACACATGTTCCCTAAAAGCAGCATGCTGTACATTTGGATTAATCGCCATTTCAGGCTTGGCCAAATTACCTCTCTCCCAAGGAGCAACATTACAAGCTGATAACATTAAAGAAACTAATACCGCAAAAGCATAATAAATCAAAGCATTCAATTTATTCCCTCCTTATTCTTATCTTCATTCAAGAGCTGGGTGACAAAACTTCGTATTTCGTGCTCATCGCTACTGCGAAAACCTAAATGTATTTTCCGAACCTTGCCCTGCTTATCAATGAGATAAGCAGAAGGCATAGCTTTAACATCGTATTTTTTCGGGCAAACTCCGTGAGGATCCATGGCAATGACATAATCGACTGGAAACTGTTCTAAAAGCTTTCGAGCATCTTCAGAATCTTCATCAACATTTATAGCTATGATCTCGAAACCCTGATCATGTAATTTATTTCGTAATGCGTTCAAGAAAGGCATGGATTTTTTGCATGGCGGACACCAGCTTGCCCAGAAATCCAGATAAATAACTTTACCTAGATATTTTTTAAGACTTAAAGGATTTTTTGTTGATTCAAGCGTTGCTGGACATGAAACAGCCATTTCATTCACCTCAATGGCTTTAGTAGCAGGCGATAAAAAAAATATAAAAAACACGAATAATATCGAGTTGCGCATTCAAACCCCCAAAATAAGATTTATTCAGCATTTTTCGTACCATAAAAACACGGAGGATTAATTCTGCCTTAAGACCTGATTTATACTCGAAACCTATTTATGTAATTATTT
>CAZGYJ010000107.1:0-6966 GCA_964530345.1 uncultured Methylomonas sp. | reverse complement strand
CATCACAAAAAGGAACAGATGAAAACTTTTCGAGATAGCTAGATCAGTTTTGAGAATAAAAAAAGGAGCCAGGAATCGGCTCCTTTTTTTACTAAATGCCTGCCTGATGCAAGCATGGAAGGAAATATAAAGACCAGGCCTTATGTCAATTTTTTCTTACGCATAAAACCCAAACCACCTATAGCTGAAACAAAAAACCAAACTGCGGCAGGAACAGGTACATTTGAAGGTGGAGGCTCAGGATTATTGATGACTGGAGCGCCCAATACTACGTTATCCAATCCGATTTTTAAATTTGAAAATGCTGCATTGGTACTGGGATCATTTCCTCGACCCGATGCATCAAAAAAATATTCCAATAGATAAACTGAATTAAACGTATCGCCGAAATCCAGACTGGAACCGACATTTTTATCGATTGACAGATCCACTGTATCCGTCAACGCTGAATCCTTATAGCCTCTGAAGGTAACGGTAGAAGCTCCACCACCTACTAAATCCAGTGATAGCGCACTTATATCCATACTCTTGGCACTAAAAGCCATACCATCCGCTAATTGAAACAAACCACCGCCTGAATCAGGCTCTAGAAATGAAAACCTGTTTTCACCGGAAGTAGTTCCATGCAAATGACTAGTTCCACCTGAGCTCACTCCTAGTGAATTTCCGGGTGAAGTATCAAACCCGATTGCCGTATGTACGACACCATCTTCAATATAGCTTTGGCCGAAGGCTGGAAAAACTGCCGCTGGCATTTGTGTTCCTGTTGCGTCATCCCCCTCAAAATCAATAACCACATCGCCAACCAGACCTGCAGAGACTTGGTCGGACATGACCAAAGCCCCAATCAGTAACCCGACAGTTAACAGGGAATTATGTGTTGTTTTGTTCATTTTAGTTCATCTCCTTATCATATTGTTTAATCTGCTACAACAGCCAGTTTCATAAGAGCAAACAAATAGTTTTGCTGCAGGCGCGAACATGGCCGATAGATAACATTGGTTTTAAAAAACACACTACAGCTAGTGACTTAGCTGGTCAGAACAACAAGCTTCTCAGCTGCATCAAACAAAAGAAAACAGGCCACTTCCCCAACTTTCTCATCACTAGCGGCACAAGTATTCCAAGCATCTTTTATGCCACAAAAATAAATACCCTTTTATTTGCTAAAAATGCAGAAAATTGATGATGATGCAACACCAGATTTGGCATGCTCTATGCTTGAAATATTTTAGATTTTTTAAAAGTGATGAAAACAAAATCATAAAACCATTTTCTGTCACTTTTCTTGCCTGCACTTGTTTCGCTGTTATAAGCAGTATTATTTAAAGATCATGGAGAAACCCTCATGAACATCAAAAAAACCCTGATAGCGCTATCTGGCATATTGGTTGCCATTAATGTTTATGCGCACGGGCCAAAACCTGCAAGCCTCAAAAACGCTCCGCTTCCACCGCTCCCGGAAGGCTTAATAGATGGTCCCGACCCAATTATCCTTGATAAGGAGAAAGCCATTATTCTTGGAAAAGCCTTGTTTTGGGATATGGCTGTAGGTAGTGATGGAATTGCCTGTGCTTCCTGTCATTTTCATGCCGGAGCTGATAGCCGGGTAAAAAACCAGTTAAACCCTGGGGAAAAAAATCCTGCAGACACCGGAACAACATTTGAGCAAACCGCCTCGGGCAAACCTGGTGGCCCAAATTACACCCTAACCAGAAGCGATTTTCCGTTTCATCAAAGAATCGATCCATACGATCACAATAGCCCGATAAAATTTAATACTGACGATGTTGCCGCTTCATCAGGAACATTCAGCGGCGAATTCAAAACAGCTTCCCGCCGAGAGGAAACCAATGATGATTGCACCCGTGAAGCCGACCCGGTATTCCACGCACATACATTTGGAACCCGACGAGTAGAACCCAGAAACACGCCAACAGTTATCAATGCAGTATTTAACCACCGAAATTTTTGGGATGGCAGAGCGAATAATGTATTCAATGGCACCAGCAATTGGGGTGATCGTGATCCTGAAGCCGGAGTCTGGGTAAAAATCAACGGACGTCAGGTGCAAAAACAAAAATTGGCTCTGGTCAACTCATCGTTAGCTTCACAAGCATTAGCCCCTCCGCTTTCGGACTCAGAAATGACCTGTAGAAATCGCAACCTAAAGGATTTAGGCAGAAAATTACTCTACCGCCAGCCTTTAGAACACCAAAAAGTTCATTATCAAGACAGTATTTTAGGATCACTTAGTTTCAGCAATGAAAACAAATTAATGCCTGGCTTGAAAACTACTTACAGCAGACTCATCAAAGAGACTTTTAATAAAAAATATTGGTCATATCGCCGGAGAGGTCCTTTTGGTAGCGCTCCTGGTCAACGGCCTTATACACAAATGGAAGCAAATTTTTCGATGTTTTTTGGGCTGGCCTTACAAATGTACGAAGCAACTCTTGTTTCTGATGATGCACCTTTTGATAAAGCTACTTTTGATGACGACATGTTACCAACTAATCTGGGAGATTCAATCCGGCGTGGTGCTAAGGCTTTTGAAGAATTACATTGTAATGTTTGTCATTCTGGCCCTGTGTTTACTTCTAATGCCATCCTTACTAATGCACAACTACTGGAGGATAATTCCCAAGCATTGGGTCCCAATAGCGATCAAAGTGGCGCAAATGGCGTGGCAATCAACCGTAATATCGTCAACTATGATCTAGCCAAGGGGGCACATTTTTTTGATACAGGTTTTTTCAACACTGGCGTCCAAAGCCCTGATGCAGATCCAGGTGTGGGTGGACTTGATGATTTTGGCAATCCTCTCTCATATTCAGATCAATATGTGGAATATCTCGCAGGCACACCGAATGCGATCATTGATTCTGAAGTTGGCATTACCAACGTAAAAGCCTGTAACTTTCAAGCTTACCTTGCCAGTACCCGGTTTTTTCCACCATTCATTTCTACAGACCAGATGTTTCGTCCCGATGACGGAATAATTCCCGATCCCAATGGAAACGAGAATTGCTACAACTCCATTTCGGAAGCATTTATTCCAACCAAGGCTGCAGCTAAAGCAGAACTGGCCAACCCGGACAGGAAAAGAATGAGATTGGCTACTCAAGCGGCTTTTAAAGTTCCAAGTCTGCGAAATGTCGAACTAACAGGCCCTTACATGCATAACGGCAGCATGGTAACACTGCAGGAAGTGCTCGAATTTTATTCCAGAGGCGGTAATTTCCGGAAAAATAATGAATTTATTCATGGCTTTATTGCGCCGATGGGGCAAATTGCAGGCGATGACCCTGTCGCCAATGCTGCAAACATTCAAAAAAGAGCCGATATTATTGCCTTTCTTAAATCTTTGACAGATGAGCGGGTTCGATATGAAAAGGCGCCATTTGATCATCCAGAACTGGTTATTCCGCATGGTCATAACTCTGATAAAACAAACCCATTGGATGACAGCCTGCTCGCAGATGAGACTTTTATAATTCCGGCTGTTGGCGCCAAGGGTCGAAACACTCCGCTTTTGTCCTTTGAAGAAATTCTTAAGCAACAAGAATAAGTAAGCAATATATTTGAGTCTGTATTTCTGGTTATACGGACTCAAAACCAACCTTTAACAAACAAAATAATTTCACAGTAATACATTGAAATTATTGGAGTAACAAAATGAAAAACAAAACCTTATTATCCTTTCTATCTATCGGTGCAATATCAATATCTGGAATAACAAGCGTCCAGGCATCAAGCAGTTTTAGTGGATCTGCTACGTTAGCCATCACTATTGACAGTATCATTAACGCCACAAATCCTGATGATAATTCAGGTGTGGAAATTTCAGGGCTGTTTGAAATGGCTGATTCTGATTCCGCTCCAGGCGTTGGAGAAACTGTAACGGGAGACGGCTATTCATCCACTGAATTTGCTGGTGGGAAAAATCTCAGCCAAACATTTTCTGTAATGGGTAATGTAAATAATGGAAGTGTTGATAGCTATTATCAGACATTAGGAAATCTTAAATTTAATAATCATTCAAGTGATAGTTATACCGTCAACTTCAGCATGGACTATGCCCTGGAGACGAGTGTGACTGGTGATTTTGCAACAAACACCGTATCCTTGGATTATTCCAGTAATAGCGGCGATATTGGAGGGTTTGCCGAAGTCTCTGCAGATTCGTCATTAAATCTTTCAGAGCAAATGACTGATAACATATCCTTTACCATTAATCTTGATGGGTTTCAGTCTGATATTTTCTTTGCCGACATAGCTATTAACGGCTATGCGGAAGCTTCAGCAGTACCATTACCTGCCGCAGGATGGCTAATGCTCAGCGCTTTGGTTTTTCTTCGTCGTTTTTTTCAACTTAACAGGAGGGTTTCTCAAAAGCGATGTACCGAATTTTCCTGAATATATAAACTCGCCACAAGGCAAAGTGAAAAACCCAGGTATTATTTTATTTTTGATCACTTGAGCGCCTCCTTAGAGTATAGGAGTGAAAAAACAAATTATTTTTCAAAAAGATACTCAACTACTGTTTAGCAAGTAACAAAAATAAACTTGCTTGTTTTCTTAGTCTCGAAACACACAACACTTTTACCAACTAATTGAGGTATAGAATCATGAAAAACTCACAACACAAAACAATGAAATCTTTTTTGACAGTTTGTAGCTTATTTTTTTTCTCCATGACTGCAAATGCTAAAATTATTGTCCCAGCCGTCGATGTGGTAAACACTTGGGATAATGACAACCATATTATGACTGCTGGACAATCCATTTCAGCCTCCAATGAAGGAGTAGACAAACAATCGTTCACCAGTAATCCAGATTTAGACGGTGCTTCATGGGGGCATTTTGGTAATTGGTATACTTTTATGACCCATGAAGATAGCGCTATTAAAATCTCAGTCACCGCTACTAAACCCCAGGAAATGTCTCCTGGCTTCAGTGTATGGCGTACCGATGGTGAATTTGACGGCGGAACACCAAAAACCGGAGAACAATCAACAGTTGAGGTTGGAACACCTCACTCGTTCAACTCAATTGGTAAAGCTGGCAATTACGGAACATGGTGGATGACAGACAACTCGGTTTCAATCACAGACCCTAATACAAATGGTGGCGTTGGATTTGCTGAACACGGCATTGTAGAGCATTTGGGTTACGCCAGCGATGGTATTTATGAAGGCTCAAATGGCTGGGGTGAAATAGTCAAAAATGACGGCAATCAGGATGGATATGCTGAACTAACTTTTGATAACATGGATGCAGGCTGGTATCTCATCTTTGTTGGTGGTGCTGACGGTACAGTAGCTGGTTCGGGCGCCCCTTTAAATATCCAGGTAGATTCTAGCCCGATTGTTGGCGCAAATCCGGTTCCTGTTCCTGCTGCTGTTTGGCTGTTTGGGAGTAGTTTAGCTGGTTTGTTTTTATCTCGTAAAAAAGCCTAGCTTTTTAAATCATTAACCCAAAAGGGCTAATCAATCATGATCAGCCCTTTTGGCAATGCACTCCTTTTTACGAGCTAAAAATCAAGCCATCTCTGCATTTTTGCGGCGATTAACACCTAACAAACCAAACATGGCACTACCAAATAACCAAACTGCTGCTGGAACGGGAACTGCTGTAACTGGAGTCATTTCAAGTGACAAAGGTGTACCAGCCATCATTGAACTACCAGTAGGTTCCCCAGCCATACAATTTCCCATCATCATCATACTACCAATAGTACAGTCACCATACCCCATTCCATTAACATCCATACCGGTAATATTGCCCATCGCATCATGATTAAATGCTAAAGTAAAAAAAGCATTTTCCATGCCTGCCGGGTCGGTATCAGCTGGATCCAGTCCATATTTCCGGTAGGTGTCCGTACCAGCTGGTTCGTTGCTATAACCACCACCCATATACACATTAGATGAATCATTTTTAAAAACGGTTGCCATAAAGGTTGTTCCATCATCACTTACTTGAATATTTTTATCCAAAGTGATCATATACGGATAAGAGCCACCAGTAGCTGTACTCCCTCCAGCCAATGGATTACCATCAATGTATTTAAAAGATGGATCTGCAGAGACATCCACCCAAGGACCCTGCATGGATTCATTCATTGTCCCTGAAAAACTATTGACTGCATATGTAGAACCATCCCACATCAAACCAATTTGACCAATAAACTTGGTGTCTCCTGCAGTGCCAGGTACCATCGGTTCGTTAAACATGCCCATTACATCATATGTAGTTGCTTGCGCCATAGATGCGCTACCCACCATTAATAATGATGCTACAAGTTTGGTTTTTATATTCATCTATCTATACTCCATAATTTAAAGTTGTAATATTAAAACTTGAGTGATTTGCCAATATGCTTGTGCCGTTACATATTGCCCTCCATCACCCACGGAGGTAATCCAGCCATCTGATTAAATTCAGATCTGTCGACTTTCCGGCCCCACCTCACAGCGAGTGTGGCAAAATTCTCCTTGGCCTTATGTTCCTTACCAACTCAACAAACGTCAGAAGCAGGTTAGGTTTTATTTCCTTTCAAAAATTAAAGCATAATTGATGCCAAAATAAATAAAAAACTCGAAGATAACTCATTTTTTTCAAAATTAAAACGTAATATATTGTTATATAAATAAAAATAATTTACTTCATCTCTAATCAATAATAATTATTATTAATGTGACTGAATCAATATAGATTGAGTTATTTATTTAAACTGGGTTATATAACTTGCAACAAACAGGCAAATGCCTGCTGAACCACTTCTCAAATGTACACGGGCATTACCCTTAAAGCGTTTTGAAGATTTATGAATAAATAATATTTTTAAGGAAAGATACGTTATATATGAAATGCGTTATTTAACATAGTTTTTTTATTAACTGCCTGTCTTCCCCATAAATTGAACGATCGATATTAATCGACAAGCGGAAACAAACCTAA